>CAYJSZ010000034.1:0-22023 GCA_964372545.1 uncultured Ignavibacteriaceae bacterium | reverse complement strand
TCGCTGCGTCAGTCTTCCCGATCCAGCGGGCGCTCAATACGCGGATTGTGGACGGCTTGAGGTTTATCGGATGAAGCAGAAGACAGAAGACAGAAGACAGGAGACAGAAGACAGGAGACAGAAGTCTCCCACTTTCAAAAACTACTACAACATTATAGATGAGGAGAAAATCCATGAAACGAGAACCTGCGAAAACTTTTGAAGACCTCATTGTATGACAAAAAGCCCATCAGTTTGTTCTGTCAGTGTATCGCTTTACGAAAGAGTTTCCCAAACAGGAAATGTATGGGCTAACGGCTCAGCTTCGACGTGCAGCCGTTTCGATAGCAGCAAACATTGCTGAGGGTTTTAAGAAAAAGGGGAGAATGGATAAAGTTCGTTTTATGAACATAAGCCAAGGTTCCGTTGAAGAATGTCGCTATTACCTCATCCCGGCAAATGATTTAGAATATGGAGATACTAAACAACTCATTCTACAACTATCCGAGGTTAGCAAAATATTGTTCTCGTACTCTCGATCCATTCTGAATTCTGTCTCCTGACTTCTGAATTCTTACCATGAAGATTCCATTGAAATACATCCTCCGCAACCTTGTCAGCCGCCGACTCACGACGGCGATCACCGTCCTCGGCATCGCGCTGGTGGTCTTTGTCTTTGCCGCCGTGCTCATGATGGCCTATGGCGTCCAGAAAACTCTCGTTGCCACCGGATCGGAGGATAACGTCCTCATCGCGCGCAAGGCGGCAAACGGTGAGATCTCCAGCATCATCGGCCGGGAGACGGCCAACATCATCCTGTCGATGGACCAGGTTGCCCGCGCTGCCGACGGAAAGCCCCTCGCCACGACCGACATCGTCGTGGTGATCAATTTGCCGAAGATCGGTCTGGGTGGGATGACGAACGTGACGGTGCGGGGCGTATCCGACGCGGCGTTCTCCATTCGTCCGAGTATAAAAGTCGTTGAGGGGAGGATGTTCCAATGGGGCGCGCGGGAAGTCATCGTCGGAAGCTCGGTTGCGAAGCGTATGCAGGGCGCGCAAATCGGCAGCACGATCAAATTTGGCGGCGACCATTGGACGGTCGTGGGACGGTGCGATGCCGGCGGGAATGGCTTCGATTCGGAGATCTGGGGCGACGTGGTGCAGTTGCAGGCAGCGTTCGAACGGCAGGGGGCGTACTCTACCGTCACGTTCCGACTGCGCTCGGCGGGGGAATTCGAGGCATTCAAGGAAGCTTTTGCGCGGGAGAACCGGCTGCAGCAGTTTGAGCCGAAACCCGAGCGGCGCTTTTTTGAAGAGCAGTCTCAGACGATGGCGATGTTCATCCGGATTCTCGGTATCGTTATCACCTCGATCTTCAGCATCGGCTCGGCCATCGGTGCGATGATCACGATGTACGCGGCGGTGGCGAACCGGACGGTGGAGATCGGGACGATGCGCGCGCTCGGCTTCAAGCGGCGCAGCATTCTGGCGGCCTATCTTGTCGAGTCGCTTACCCTCGCCTTTGTCGGAGGGTCTGTCGGGTTGTTCTTCGCATCGTTCCTGCAGCTGTTCACCGTTTCCACCATCAATTTTGACTCGTTCTCCGAGCTGGCGTTTTCCTTCGCGCTTTCTCCTTCGATCATCATCTCCTCGCTCGTGTTTGCCGTGATGATGGGCTTTGTCGGCGGGTTCCTCCCCTCCGTCCGCGCCGCCCGGCTGAATATTGTGAACGCGCTGCGGGCATCGTAGGCAGCGAGACCTTCCGAAGGCTCACCACGCTGACGTCACGAACTTTGGGAGGTTTTTCTTTTCTTTTGAATCCCTCCAGCTCAACACGTATCTTGATCTCAGAAAATCAGCTGCAAACTTAGCTTTGAAGTCATTGTACGCTGTTTGAAAAACTTGTTTTCCGGGTACATTCTCTTCAACGAATGTTTCAACGTGGCATAGGTGACGATGAAGTGCGGAAAGCGCTTACAACGGGAAAAACTATTGCGGAATATCCGGAAGACAAGCCTTATCCGAGTAAGCTGATACTGGGTTGGCGAGGAACGTCACCTCTCCACATAGTCATTGCCGATAACGCCGAGGAGGAAGAAACGATCGTTATCACCGTGCATGAGCCGGATGAAGAACAATGGGAATCAAACTTTGAAAAGAGGAGGCAGCAATGAAATGTATCGTTTGTAAAGTAGGGGAAACAATTGTGGGAAAAGTTGTTGTTACACTCGTCCGAAATTCTACAACACTGGTTTTTAAGGATGTCCCTGCTCAGGTTTGCCAAAATTGTGGTGAAGAATACGTCGATGAGGAAACAAGTGGGAGCCTTCTGAAAACTGCCGAAGAAGCTGTTCGCGCGGGTGTCCAAGTCGATGTGCGTGAATATGCGGCCGCTTGAAGGAATCACGTAAATCCTAGTCGTAACAATTACGTTAGTTAGGCTTCTGTTTTTCTTTCTTCTTGAATCCCTACCGCCCTTCTACTATCTTTTCCTCAGCTCAAAACTCTGAACTCGGAACTCGCGGTTCAACCATGTTCTGGCTTCAACTCGTCAGTAATGTTCTCAAGATTCTAAGAGCGGGCCAAACCCCGCGACAAATCGCCGGCGGGTTTGCCCTCGGGTCCATCGTCGGGCTGAGGCTCTGGAATACCAAGGGGAGCTTCGACATCGCCCTCAGTGCCGATTTAGACGCCTTGCTCGCTGCCCGCACGAAGAAAGTGATCGGGGACGAGATCGCTCGCTTGCAAAACGAGCTTCGGTCGAAGATCAATCAAAGGATCGCCGAGAAGCGGCAAGAAGTTGAGCGACTCTTCGATCAGAAAAAAGATGATGCGCTGGCCCGGTTGAGACAGTATGAGAATCTTCTCAATGGCAAGATCGCCTTTGTCGAGGGGAAGAAAAAGGAGGTCGAGGCTCGCATCGAGGAAGAAAAGAAGAAACAGACGGAGGGAGCGAAGAAGAAGTTAGAGGATGCACTGAAAGGACTGATCAAAAAGCAGTAGCTCATCCGGTGTCCTGGAGCCGGCGTATGAAAAACTCCGAAGACGCTTGCACCAGTGAGCGAGATGTGTTACATTCCTACCCAATACTTCAACCCGAACACTGCCGACGGCCTGCCATGAAAAAACTCTCTCTGCATCTGCTGAACGACAATTTCACCGTGAACAAGCTGGCGCAGTTTGCCGAGCTTCCCTCGATTTTCGCCAAAGGCGAGATGTGCTTCATGATGCGTACGGACGAGGAGTTTACGATCGTCTGCCCGGATTTCATGGCGCCGAACAACGTCCAGCAGGAGACGGGTTGGAAGTGTATCAAGGTGGACGGGACGCAAAACCTCAAAGAGGTTGGCGTGCTGGAATCGATTACGCATCCGCTCGCAGAAGCAAACATACCTCTGCTGGCGATCAGCACGTTCAACACCGATTATGTGTTCGTGATGGAAGAGAACCTCGTAACGGCTGTGCAGGCATTGCAAAAAGTAGGACATCAATTTGTGCACGGTGAGTGACGGCACGACCACGGCCTCTCGGTGCTCTTCCCGCTTGTCTCGTTGGTTTTCGATCCCATCGATCTACCCTCGTTCACATCACGCACCCCAGCGAGACACTTCCACGGCGCTGACATTTTTCAGCGCGATGCAATTTGCAGCTTCAAAAAAATCTGCTGTAACACAAAGGAGAAACTAATGCGAAAATGTGTTGCCGCGTTGCTTGTTTGTCTTACGAATGTCTTCGCCCAACCAACGCTCTATATCGTCCGGCACGCGGAGAAACTCGCGAACTGGCCGGAGCGGGAGCTTGGGAATTTCCAGCCGCTGAGCGAAGAGGGCATTGCAACCTCCAATCGCCTGGCAAAACATTTTGAGAAATTTCCGTTTGCCGCGATCTACAGCAGCTCCACCACTCGTTCATTGCACACGGCGTTTCTCGTCGTACAGAAATCCGGTCTTGCAGTCGATACCGCGCTCGCCATGAGGGACACTTCAGCCATCGACTATTTCTACTCCACCATCTCCAAGAAATTCGGGCCTGACAAGTCGGTTCTCCTTGTCACGCACTCTAACATCATCCCCTACCTGCTCATCAAAGCCGGCCTGCCGAAAGAATGCTTTGACACGATGGGCATTCATCAGTCGATGGAGAGCCGCTGGCTGCTCATCGAGGGCTATGACAACATTTACAAAGTGGAGAAGTTAGGAGTGAAGCGAACCCCGACTTCCGCCACACAGACGGCGGACAGGTCGTCGGGGCAGGACGGCTGCGAGGGGATTACGCGAGGAAAGTTTTAGCGCACGACTGAACGGGTTTTGATCTTCTCGATGGCAAGCAGCGCCTCGTAGACCGCTGGCCCATTCCCGCTTTGGAAAACGGGGTACGGGTCTAACTGCAGCAGCGTGATGGAATAGCCAGACGCTTCCGTGCTGTTTCTCCGGTAGGGAGTCGTCACCAAACCGGGAATCACAAGAAGCAGCACGGTGGGCTGCTCGGTGTCTCGTGTTATATCGACGCGAATAACAGCAAGTCCTGGCCAAAAGCACACCACGTTTTTCGGACAGCGCGAGTCGGTCATCATCTTGATAAACCGGACGGTGAGATTATCCGGCGTTAGGAAAATATCCGAGCCTTCTTTCATGCTCACTTGGATCTCCTCACCGGGTCGCACCTCGAAGGCGCTGACCCGCAAGTCATCGCAGGAGAGGGTAAGAATGGACGGCAAGACGACAAGGATAGTCTTAAGAGTATTCATCGTCATGTCAACAACAATGTACTGTTGAACGCACCATTCAGTCAACAGCATCGCGGGCAGCCGGGGGTTCTCTCCGTTAGGCTTGCTGGAGATTTGCCGACGCTTTAACTGTCGCGATCTTTTCTCTGTCTTCCCGCACCGCTCGCTCCAGTGTCCGGTATTGCTCACTCGCATTGATCATTCTGTATAACAGCTTGAGCAGCGGTCGGGCAAGCGGTTGAAGAAATCCCGGACGCGGCTGAAAGTATGTGCGGTCTTCTAAAGCGGTACCCTGCGATGATTCCCGCAACGCGTACGTCGTTCGGATGCTGCCGATGGGCACTGTGACTTCAACCGTGAAATACTCAAACGGCCGCCAGTCGAGAATCTGTTCAACGCTGACGCTCTTGCCATGCACGCAATGATTCTGCGCTCCCTCCTTGGTGCGTCCGCCCGGACGGAACACTGGCCGCACTTCTGTTCCCGACCATAGCAAACGTTTTTGCGGATCGTTCAGCCAGTCCCACACAACCACCGGCGGAGCTTCCAGGTCAGTGGTCAGAACAACATGAGCGTCTTCCGGCGCGAGGTAGACGCGGCGAGCGGCGGTGAGTTCGTCGTACCGGTTGCGCAGATCGGTGATAAACGTATCCACGGTGCCGAGGTGCTCGTAGGATTCCTGCTGGCAGAACATCTCTTGAGGGTCGATTCCAACACGGTCGAGCGCAGGTTTTGTGAAGAGCATGTAGGCCCGCCAGCCATTGGCTTCGGTGACGCGATTTTTCAACAAGCGATGGGCAACGACCACATCGTGGCCGACGAGCTCTTTGTGCCCCGCGACTTCCTGCAACGCAAACCGCCCGTAGTGCGCCACGAATTTCAGGTCGAGCGTGGCCATGGCTTTGCATCCGCGACAACTGCACGTCGTGAGCCGCTTGGAAGACTGAATGCGGTTGCGAAACGCCAGGTAGGTGGATTCGAGGACCTCGAGCAGAATTTCCCCGCGGCTGATTTTTTGTGCCGGAACGTAAGCAAATACAGCGTCCCCTTCTAACTTTGAAATGGTCAGAAGCGGGGTGAACTGCCGCATAATCAGCTCCAACAGCTCTGTGATGATCTCGCGTGCATGGTCTAGCTCGGCGAGCGTCAGGAAGGACGTGTAGCCCGAGATGTCGGCAAGAACCAGAAAGCCTTCTTGTGTTTTGTTCTCATTCATACGCGAAAGCCGTGAAGAAACAATCCCTTCGTACGGTTTTGATTATTTCATCGGATTCGAAGTCTGCGCGATGACCCCGATGCTTGCTATCGTTTCTCCTTTGGTCATCGATGGTACCGCACGGATATACAGTACGACGCCCGCCGCCGGCGAGCGCGCCTCGAATTTAACTTCTCCCACATAATCCGACACGTAGCCGACCTTCATTCCCTCCCCGACGTACATTCCTCGTTTGACGACCGGGTAAAAGATGCCCGTCTGTTCGCTCACCACGCTGAAGACTCTCTCGATCCAGACTGGATGCTCAACCATTGAGGGAACGCCCGGAAGCATTTTGAGATAGCGCATAACGCTCAGCGTTCCGTCGACAAGCACGCGGACATCTTCCGGTTCAGCCGTACCGGCATAGCCCGCCTCGACGGTGATCGATGGCTTGCCTCTTGTGCTCGCCGTGTTTTCAAGGTAGCGCGAGGCGTTGGGGTCTTTGGGGCGGTCGGTTGAGATGATGATATGGTCCAGCCCAAAAGCAAGCACCATCTCGCGTGAGATCCTATCCTGTTGCTCGTTTCCAGTCTTTGTCCAGTAACTGTACGGCCGCAGGCTCTCGTCGATATCCCCGCCGTGGTAATCGATGAGGTGGTCGCATTGCTCGACGACCTGCCTGGTGATGAAGTACGACGCGCGCTCGGTCTGCGTGCCATTGATATTTCCCGGATAAAAGCGATTCATGCTTTTGTTGTCAACCGGGTTGACGTGTGCGATCTTCTTTTCAAACGATGGGATATTCACGAGCGGAACGACGATGACGCTCCCGGAAATCTCGGCGGGGTTGAGCAGAGCAATGACTTTCTCGAGCGCGATGATGGAAGCGTACTCCGTCCCATGCGCTCCGGCAACGAGCGCAAGCACCGGTCCCGGCCTTGCGCCGTGAACGACGACGACGGGAATGCCCAACGCCGTATCGACTCCCGCAGGCACGTCGATGGTGCCGGTAACTTTCTGTCCGCGCGTCGCCGTGGCCGTGCCAACTGTCAGCCGCGCACGGTCTTGCGCCGTTGCTGCGGAGAGAACAAAGCAAATTCCAAGGAAGAAGATAGTTCTTGTGGTCATGTTATTTTCTGGATTTTTTCTTTGGAGTGATAAAGAGAGAATGTTTCGGCTGGACTTTGCGCTGGTCGACTTTCGTGCGTAGGCCGCGCTCCCACTCATACCGGATGGCGACCGCCTGGGACCACCACGGGCCGATCTTGTACCGGTCGAACAGATGCTTCGCCGCGAGCTTGTGGCCGTTTTTCCTCACGTTGAACTTGTCGAGAATCGCAAACCACTGTTTCCAGTTCTTGCCGGTTTTCGCTTTCACCGCGTCATCATCGATCTTCCGAAACATTGTCCGTGCGGCCATCGTTCCTCCTTACTCCTGTTGAGCCTCAAAATATTCTTTCAGCGGATCAAACACAAACTGAAACCAGCCGTTATAATGATCCTTCCGCTGCTTTTCGTCCGGAAATCCCTCGTGGGTTAACGTGACTTTCGTTCCGGTCTTAGTCGCGGCGAACGTATACTTCACCGTAGATTCCACCTTGCCATCCCAGTCGCCGGGGAGCCAGGTGTACGCGAGCGCTTTCCCGGACTTGTATTCCAGCACCTTGCCCTTCACCCAGCCGTCGAACATTTCAAACCTCCCGCCAACTTTCGGCTCGACCTTTCCTTTCTGCTCGCTCCACGCACTCATGAGCTTTGCGTTCGTCAGCGCAGCAAAAACGTCCGATGGTTTCGCCGGCATCGTCACCGTTATGTTGATTGAACCTGGGTTCATGGTTTCTCCCCCGTTGCCTAAAATTGTCCCCCTTACTAAGGGGGCGCGTCACGATTCATCGTGGCGCTGGGGGTCATTAGCGAAAAAGAACCTACAATTTTTCCACCGTTATTAATTCGATCATCTGACCCCACATGTGAAAGCTTACTTGTTCCTTCGCCGGTCGGGCGGTAAAGCGAATACGCAAGTTATCTTGCTTGAACTCTTCCTTCAAATTGACAGGGTCGTAGTGCTTGCCATCATCGCCGATGATGCCGTAAAATCCTCCTTCAAGCTGGATAAACTTCACCGTTCCGACAGCTTTGATTTGTTCTACTCCTTGATCTGAGATACAAGATTGAAAGAGCGTAAAGAAAACGAGAATCGAAAAAAGATTTCGTGCCCTCATGCTATTATTTCTTTTGCAGCGTTCTTGCAAGCGCAGTCATCCGCGCAATATGGTGGTCATCATGCTCGGCCATAAAATACAGCCAATCGACGAGGTGCATGGGTTTGTTGAGACGCGGGTGGAGCGCGGTGCGGCCGACTTGCTCTTCGGTGAGCGCTTCTAACTTGCGCACGATTTCTTCCCGACTCTTTCGTAGCTCGCGCAAGATATTCTGGATCGAATTCGCGTTGTGGTTCGCCTCGTACGTCTTGCGGTTCTGCATATCCGCCGCGCTCAGGACTTCGGCGCCGGAAAGATAATCGGATAACCGCCGCTCATCAAGCTCGCCTAAATCGAGCAGATGCCCGATGTGCTCTTGGATAGACCACGCATTGTTGACTTGCACGGTGAGGATTTCCGGCGGCAGCGATTTGACGATATCCTCGATGCGCGCGGGCGTCCCGCGAAAGCGTTCAAGGATGACGGGAAAGTACCCGAGCGGAAAATTAAACTCCCATTGCCGGTCGAACCAGTTGGTTTGAGGGATCATAGAACTATCAACACACAAAGAGTTAAAAAAAATTTCTCGCGAAGTCGCAAAGCACGCTAAGAAAACTTTGCGGACGTTGCGTCGTTGCGAGAGAATTTTTCATGCGTGCTTTATCGGAGCTTTGTAGACTACTTCTCTTTCGCCCCAGCTTTGAGCCAGTTCAAGACGATGCCCTGCTGCTCTTTCTTCTTGAAACGTGTATTTAGTTTCATTCCAAGCGTTTTGACGGCTTCATAATCATCAAACGGATAGTGGTCGTACACCTTCCCGCCCTCAAAATGACACGGCGTGCAGTTGTTCTTCAACAGCGGAAGGATAGTTTGCTGGTACGTTGAAGTGGCTCCCTTTGCGGTTGCTTGTTTCTGGTTCTGCTGCGCAACAATAATGGTCATGCTTTGCAAGACGAATCCGAAGAACATCAGAATGGCGAGAGGAGTCAACGTTTTTCTGCCCATGGGGCCCTCCGCGACGTTAGTTCTTTTTCTGCAGAAACCGCACATGGTGGTGCGGCCGGCTCACTGCGGGCATGTCTTCGTTCTTCAAGACGCTGATCGAGCCGTCGATTTCGAGCACCGCGAGGTTAACGTCCGCCATATCGGCAACGCCGTGTTCACGGAGTGCCTGCCTAAGCGATTCAATGGAGATTTTTTCTTTATCGAGATGGTCTTTCAGGATTTTCCCATGCCGAATCAGCAGCGTGGGCGAGCCTTCGACAACTTGCCGTATCTTTCTATTTCGCCAGACCAGTCGCGTGACGAGCACATTCATCACCAACAGCGTTGCCGCCGCAACAATTCCGCCCGTAACGGATGTATCCGGGCCTGTCATTGCGTTCTGCACTGCATTCGCAATGAGAAGCAGCAGGACGAGGTCGAACGGCGTCATCTGCCCGACTTCGCGCTTGCCCGTCAGCCGCAAGCCGATGAGAACGACGAAGTAAATAATCGCCGCTCGTATTGCAATCTCGATTAGTACATAGTTAAAGACCCACATAGTTTCCTTCGCTTGATTTCTTATGCGTTGTGAATGAGGTTTGGGTGCTACTCAGCGGTGGTATCCCAGCGTCCCGGAATTTTTGTACTGCACTTGAAGCACGCACCGTTGACCAAGCGATTCTCCAGCACTTTGAAACCCCAGCGCTCAATGAGTGTCTCGCCGCAGGAGGGACAGAAGGTGTTCTCGTATTTGCCGACTTCGCCGGGTCGGTTGCCCGCGTACACATAGTGTAAGCCCGCGTTGTAGCCCATCTCCGCCGCGCGCATCAGCGTGCTGACGGGAGTATTGTCCGGGTCGGTCATCTTGTAGTCTTTGTGGAAGGCGGTAACGTGCCACGGGATGTCCGGAGAGACAGAGACCAGGAAGTTCGCGATCTCTTTCAACTCTTCTTCTGAATCGTTGAAGCCGGGGATAGTTAGCGTGACGATCTCCACCCAGAAACCGCGCTCGTGCAGCATCTTAATCGTATCGAGCACGTTCTGCAGCACGCCGCCTAACTGCGAGTATTCTTTCTGGCGGAATCCCTTGAGGTCCACCTTGTAGAGTTCAACGTACGGCTTGATGTAGTCTAACACTTCGGGCGTGCCATTGCCATTGGAAACATACGAGGTGACAAGACCGACCTGCTTGGCGAGCTTGAAAATCTCCACCGCCCACTCGCTGGTGATGAGCGGCTCGTTGTAGGTGCTAGTGACGACGCGCGCCTTGTAGCTGAGCGCGAGGTCGACGAACTCTTCGGGCGTCATGAAGTCCGGCGGCGCTCCGGCAACGGGATCGCGCAACGCCTGCGAGGTTACCCAATTCTGGCAATACCCGCAATGATAGTCGCAGCCTAACATGCCGAAGCTGAGTGCTTTGGAGCCGGGATACGCGTGGAAGAAGGGCTTCTTTTCAATCGGGTCAAGCTGCAACGCACCGACATAGCCCCATGGCACCTGGAGCTTGCCATCGCGATTGAACCGCACGCGACAGATGCCATCCTTGCCTGGCGGAATCTTGCAGCGATGTCCGCACGCAAAACAGCGCACCCAGTCGTCGGGCATCTTGACATACAACTCGCCCTCTTTCGTATGCTGCGTGAGGAGCTCTTTGAGTGTTATGGTTTCTGGCATGCAATCACCTCGCGTACAAAGTACACCGAAGGGGGGCGGGAAGCAAGTCGTGGAGTAATCTCGTACTGCTAATAAAACACAATCTTTTCTTTTCGGAAGATGGTTATGACCCCCTGTGACGATACAGCACGTCGCGTCCCCCTTAGTAAGGGGGGCAAAGTACATCGTACACGAAAAAAGACGGCTGGTACTTTCCCCTCCTTACACAAGGAGGGGTCGATCCCGTTTCAACGGGATCGGGGGAGGTGCGTGTTGGCAACGATTCGAATTGTTGCCTAAGCGCGGATTAATCCCCGGAGTACACTCATATTCTCCACATCTTCCTTCATATCCGGACCCTTCGGCGTCTCGAGAATCTTCGGGATATTGACGAACCGCGGGTCGTTCATCAACAACCGGAATCCCTCCAGCCCGATATGCCCTTTACCGATATGAATATGCCGGTCAACGCGCGCACCGAGCTCGCGTTTTGAGTCGTTCACATGAAACGCCACGAGCCGATCCAACCCTACGATCTCATCAAACTCCTGAAAAGTCCTCTCGTATCCTTCCTCTGTGGCAATGTCGTATCCCGCCGCAAAGACATGACAAGTATCGATGCAGACCGCCATGCGGTTCTTGTCTTCAACAAGATCGATGATTTGTCGAAGCTGCTCGAAGCGATAGCCAATCGCCGTTCCCTGTCCCGCCGTTGCTTCGATGACGCTCTTGACCTTGTGGCCTTTCGTTTGTTCATGAATGATGTCCAGCGACTCCGCAATCAGCTTGATGCCAACCTCTTCGCCCTGACCCATATGCGCGCCGGGATGGAAGTTGAGATAGTCGACGCCGAGCAGCTCCGAGCGGTCGAGTTCATCCTTTAATGCGGAGCGGGATTTTTTCAGAATCTTTTTATCCTTCGCGCAGAGGTTGATGAGGTAGCTATCGTGTACAACAACGGGCGCAATGTTTGATTCCTTGAGAAGCTTTTTGTAGCTTGCCACGTCTTCGTCGGTGAGCGGCTTGCCTTCCCACTGGACGTTGTTTTTCACAAAGAGCTGCATCGTGGTGCAGCCGATGCTGATGCCGCGCTCGACCGCTTTGTGCACGCCTCCGGCGTTTGACATGTGCGCGCCCAGTAGGATGGTAGGATTGAGAGATTGAGTCATCGGGTGATCGAGAAAAAAACCTCACCCTCTTTATTTGTGTCTGTGAACCCTCTCCTAAGAGGAGAGGGAAAATAAGGCTAACCCGCTAATGGGTGAGGTTCGCAAAAGTAGCGAAAATTCTCATGAAAAAACTTCAGCAGCTTCAACGAAAGAAAACGAAACTCGTTGTCGGCCTCATATCCGGTACTTCCGTTGATGGCATCGACGCGGCGCTGGTCCGAATTTCCGGTAACGGCACGAAGACACGGTTCAAGCTTCTTGCGCATCATTCCTTCTCATTCCCGAAAGGATTTCATGAACTGGTGTTGCGGAATTCTTTGCCGGGAACGGGCAGTGTTGATCTCATCACCCGACTCAATGTCCTCTACGCGCATTTCTTTGCCGACGCAGTCAAGAAAATCGTACGCAATGTTCGTGTGCCGTTGTCGAAAATTGATCTCATCGGCTCGCACGGACAAACGGTGCATCATCTGCCGAAGCCGTACAAGATGTTCGGCAAAAAAGTGAGGGCAACGCTGCAGCTTGGCGATCCATCGACGATCGCGCAGCTCACCGGTATCCTGACGGTAGGTGATTTCCGAACGGCAGATATGGCAGCGGGTGGTCAAGGCGCGCCGTTAGCTCCGTATTTCGACTATCTCGCGTGCAGGTCGAAAACGAACAATCGGCTTTTGCTGAACCTCGGCGGGATCGCCAATTTCACCGTGCTGCCGAAGAATTGCTCCGTCCACGAGGTCGTTGCCTTCGACACTGGACCAGCCAACATGGTGATCGACGCGCTGATGGTAAAATACTTCAAGAGGAAGTACGATGCAGGAGGTCATGTTGCTCTTCGCGGTGCCGTATCGCCGAAGATCTTGTCGTGGATGATGGCGCACCCGTATTTCAAGCGTGAGCCGCCGAAGTCGACGGGGCGCGAGGAATTCGGCGAGATGTTCATCAAGGAATTGCTGAAACGCTCGAAGGGAATGAACAGACTCGATCTCATTGCCACGGCGACGGAATTTACCGCACTCTCTGTCTTTGACCACTACGACCGCTTCATCCGAAAGCGCATGAGGGTCGACGAGGTTCTCGTGAGCGGCGGGGGAGTGTACAACGAAGCGATCATGAGAAGTTTGCGCCGGCACTTTGAGCCCGCAACTGTGAAGACGGTTGAACAGATCGGCGTCTCTTCCGACGCAAAAGAAGCTGTCCTGTTCGCCCTGCTGGCCAATGAAACGATTTCCGGGCTGCCTTCCAACATTCCAAGCGTCACAGGAGCCACACGGCCCGTCATCCTCGGAAAAATCTGTCTGCCGTAAATCAACCGGTTCATGCAAAAACAAAAACTCACTATTCTCTTTACCGTCTTTGTCGACGTCGTCGGCTTCGGCATCGTCATACCCATATTGCCGTTCTATGTCGGGTCGTTCGGTGCGTCGCCAATCACGATATCGCTGCTGTTTGCTACGTTCGCGTTCTTTGCATTCCTGAGCGCGCCGTTCCTCGGCGCCCTCTCGGACAAGATCGGCAGGCGGCCGGTGTTGCTCGTGAGTATTTTCAGCACGGCGATCGGGTGGTTCGTTTTTGCGAGCGCGCAGAGCATTATGCTGCTCTTTGTCGGGAGGATTATTGACGGGATCGCCGCGGGTAATTACACCATCGCCCAAAGCTACCTTGTCGATATGTCGCACGACGAGAAGGAACGCACCACAAACCTTGGGCTCATGGGGGCGGTGTTCGGGATCGGCTTCACCGTGGGGCCCATGTTAGGCGGATTTCTCAGCACGGTCTCGCATGCATTTCCGTTCTGGTTCACCGGCGGTCTTGCGCTGATGAACACCATCGCAGCATTTTTCTCGCTTCCCGAGACCAATGTCAACCGCAGCACGCTGCCGTTAAGCTTTAATCCGATTACTCCATTGGCTCGTGCAGCGTTCGACAAGAAGCTCCGGCCCATGTATACCTCTTGGGTATTCTTCGCGCTTGCGTTTGTCACGTCGCAGACCGTGTACGCTCTCTACGCCGAAAAGGCGCTGGGATTCGACTCCTTCATGACCGGAATGCTCTTTACAGGAGCCGGCTTTTTCATGGCGCTGAACCAGGGTGTCTTTCTCCGGTCGTTCTGGCTTAAGCACTTCAATGAAGAGCAATTGGAATTCGGCATGTTAGCCGCGCTCGGCGTTTCGTTGCTCCTGATGGCGGTCCACAACGTCTGGTTGTTTGCCATCGGCACCCCGATCCTTTCTGTCGCGCAATCGACGCTGCGCATCGTTGTGACCAGTCGGGCCGCGGGCAAAGCTGACCCACGGATGAAGGGGGAGATCATCGGGATTCTGACTTCGATTTTTGCAGCGGCGATGGTGGTCGGCCCGATTATCGCCGGCTCTCTTTTCGAGCTTTGGCTGAGTCTTCCTTTTCTCATGGCAGCGTCGTTCGTGGGAATTGCGATCTATCTTTCCCACCGCTCGAAAACAATTGCAGTAACCCTCGTCACCGGCTGAAAAACACAAAAGCCTCACCGGAATCGGTGAGGCTTTCTCCTAATTCCGCGTTCCCGACTTACTCTTCCCTCATCTTTTCCCAGAGTTCTTTCGCTTCTTTTCTAAACTGGTCATCGTCTTCGTCGTTCGTTGCAAGTGTCTCAATCACTTTGAGGTGGTCGCGGGCTTTTTCGTACTCATCCAGCTCATAGTACGCCCGGGCGCAGTCCAGGCGGTACATGATGAAATCCGGCCGCAGCGTAATTGCCCGCTCGTAATTCTCGACCGCTTCTTCGAGGCTGGCCCAACTCAACCCTAACGGCCAGCGGAGAATTTTCGGCTTTTCGCTGACCTTCGCATGGGTTCTGCCCATGACGTAATACGCAACGCTGTTGCTCGGGTCCAGCTCCAACGCTGTCTGAAGGTCTGCACGTGTCTGCTTGAGGAGGCTGATCGATTCCCACATACCGCGGAACAGCGCGATTCGTCCTGTTGCAATAGCGCGCCTCGTGTAGCCCATGGAACCCCGTGGGTTGGCAGCAATCGCTCTGTTCGCGTATTCCAACGCTTTCTCGTACGTCTCGAGCTGATAATCCTTGTCCTTGTCTGTCGCGGTCGTCAGGTGTTCGCCGATGTCGATGTAGCAGCGACTGACCCGCCAGAGTATTTCATCGTTGAGGGGTTCCAACGCAAGCGCTTCCATATACTTGACGAGCGCTTTCTGGTGCACGAATATCTTTTCCGCGTATTCGTTCCCTTCTGCTACGAGCTGCTGTGCCGGCGTGCTGTCCCGTCCGGCAGCCTGGACGCCGAGGAGATGGGTGAACGGAAAGAAAAGGAGAAACACGATAACAGCGTCACGACGGGATGGGAGGTTCAAGAAAGGTTTCCTCAGCGTTGTTGGGAACGGCTATTGAAAAACCGTCAGGAGAAAAGAGGGAGCTACGAATTGCGGCCCTGCAGTTTGTGAATTTCATCCCGCAGGCGTGCAGCTTTTTCGTAATCCTCTCTGGTGACTGCTTCGCTCAGCTGGTTCTGGAGCTGTTCTAACTTGGAAAGCTTCGGCTTCTGTCCCGGCTCGGTTGTCGAGGGTGTCGACGGTTTCGCCGGGTCGGCGTTCTCATGTTCGGGGACGAACGCCGCCTCGTCCATCACCTTATCGGCGACAAAAATCGGGACGCTGAACCGCACCGCCAGCGCAATAGCATCGCTCGGTCGAGAATCGATCTCCTGGCTGTCGAGACTTAAGCGGGCGTAGAACGTGCCATCCTTCAGCTCGCTGATGAACACGTCGTTCAACCCGGCACCCATGGAGTCGATGATCGTCTTCATCAAATCATGCGTCAGCGGTCGCGGAGGCTTAATGCCTTCCATCTCCAGTGCGATGGATTGTGCTTCGAACGCACCGATGATGATCGGTAAGCGGCGTGGCCCGTTGATTTCCTTTAAGATGAGCGCATACGCGCCGCCAGACGAGGGGCTGGTCGATAATCCCAAAATGTCAACCTGAATCCTCTCCACAAAACATCTCCTTACATGGTTCTTACTTCCCGAGCAGCTTCTTCACTTCGTTGGTGAGCGCCGGAACGACTTCCAGGGCATCGCCGACAATGCCGTAATCGGCAATTTGAAAAATCGGCGCCTCTTTGTCCTTGTTGATGGCTACAATATACTTCGAAGAGGACATTCCCGCAAGGTGCTGGATCGCACCCGAGATAGCGACCGCAACGTACAGCGAGGGCGAAACCGTCTTGCCGGTCTGGCCAACTTGCTCATCGTGCGAACGCCAGCCCGCATCGACGACTGCTCGCGAGGCACCCACCGCGCCGCCGAGCGCCGCGGCAAGCTCTTCGATGATATGAAAATTCTCGGGAGCTTTCAAGCCCCTGCCGCCGGAGACGATAATGTCCGCCTCGGCCACGTCAAGTTTTCCCGAGGCCTGTGTTACCTCTTTGACGACGTCGGCAAAATCTCCTTCTGCCAAGGCGACATCGACTCGTTCCACGGCAGCATGTGATCCGTTGTTCTCTCCTGCCGTAAAGACATTGGGACGTAGGGAAAAGACTTTCGTCGGCGATGTGATTCTAACGTCGACGTGTGCTTTGCCGGCGTACACCGGACGCGTGGCGACAATCTCGCTGCCTTCGACTTTGAGAGCGGTGCAGTCGACGGCGATCCCCGCCTGCAATCGAACGGCGACGCGCGGCCCAACATCTTTTCCCATCGCGGTTGCGGAGAGAAGCACAGCCGTGGCCTGTTCTTTCGCGGCTACCTCGGCAATGATTTTCACGTACGCAGTGGTCGAGTATTGTGCTAACCGTGCGTCTTCAACGCACACGACCCGGCTTGCACCGTACCCTCCCAGGCTTGCCGCAATCGATTGGACGCCGTTGCCGATCACCAATCCCACGACATCTCCGCCCGTCTGCTCGGCAATCTTCTTTGCCGCGCCAACAACTTCAAACGCGTTCTTTTTGAGCTTACCGTCCCGTTGTTCTGCAAATGCAAGGATTTTCATGGATCACCAAAACGGTTAACCAGTTAACCCCGTGAGATGTAATTTACAATGTTCCGAAAGTGTTAGTTTGAGGATATCTCACGGGGTAAACCACTCACTAAATGACTTTCGCTTCTTCGTGCAGCAGCCGTACTAACTCCGGCACAGCGTCTGCACCGGTGCCAACGATCTTCCCTGCACTTTTTGCTGGTGGCTTCCGCATCTCTAACACCTCTACACGAATGTTCAGCGGTACCGGCTGCTTTTCCTCAATCGGCTTATTCTTTGCTGCCATGATGCCTTTGAGCGACGGATATCGCGGCTCGTTCAGGCCCTTTTGTGCCGTAATGACGATGGGTAATCGGCTTTCGACCTTCTCGTGACCACCTTCGATTTCACGCTCGGCAAGGACTTTTCCGTCGGTTATTTCAAGTTTGACGACCACAGCGATCGACGGCCAGCCAAGGAGCTCGGCAACCATCGGGCCGACCGCTGCGTCGTCTGAATCGATCGATTGCTTGCCGAGGAGGACGACCTCGGGAGAAAGCTCTTTGATGGCATTGGCGAGCGCGAGTGCGACTGAGTAGGAATCGCGCGGCGTGTCGTCTTTCAGGAAGACGGCTTTATCGGCTCCCATGGCAAGGGCTTTGCGCAGGGTTTCCTTGTGAGGGTCGCCCCCAAGAGAGAGGGCGATGGTTTCGCCGCCGTGCTTTTCCTTCAGACGAAGCGCCTCTTCGACGGCATACTCGTCATACGGATTGATGACGAAGTTGACTCCGGCGCGGTCGATGCTCTTGCCGTCGGTGCCGACCTTGACTTTCGTTTCGGTGTCGGGGACGTGATTGATGCAAACGACGATTTTCATTGTCTTCTCTTCGGATCAGAGAAAAAAGTTGCAGTGGATGACAAATTTAAAGTATAAAACTTTTGATCAACGGGCAAGCCAAAAACTTGCGATGTCCATTGTGCCAATGATAGTTCACCACATCGCCGAAGGATTAACAATCGTTACGCCGAGCGTCACCAAGTGTGCAGACTCAGGTGTGGGATTGATGCCCGTGTCGGATAGATATTCATACGTGAAACCTATTCGAAGGTGTGTGTTGCCCTCGATGGCGAAGCCACCAGCAAGTCCGCCCTGGAACGTCATCTGTTTGATAGTATCCCATCTGAGCAGGACAGATTCTTTCGACCCGTAAAGGTTCACGGCGCTCCAGTACGTGGCGTAAAGCCCGAACGGTTCTGTTACGAGCGATTTTCGCACGTGCAGTGTTCCCCCGATCGTTGCAAGCATTCGCTTGACATGAGGGAGCCGACCTGCAAACTCAGAAGGGAAACGATCATCCTGTCGAATCGTGTACAGATCCAGCCGCAGGGCAAGCAACGATTGGGTACGAGCTTCCTGAAAATCCAGCGGCATCAGATACTTTGCCTGGAGGCTCCCGAAGATCAACGACCGCTCGCGCCGCAGGATGAAATTATCCACGTCATGTTTGCAGCGATGAAAATAGCCGAGCTGCCAGTATGATGAGCCGGCCCGCTGTGTCCAGAGGAAGCCTTCGTCCCAGAACACGGCGCGGGGATTGAAGCGGATGTCATTGTCCGGATTGGCGATGAACTCGATACTACTGAGAAACGCGAGACTTGAGGCGTCCCCAATGCGCAGGAGCTCAACGAAGGTACCGAGTCGTTGAATCCATGCGTGTTCATGGTCGCGCACGATTCGGTATGCCCCGAATTCTCCCCAACCGACGGTCGAGTGCATCCAGCTCCACGCCTGATCCTGCACGGCCTGTTGCTGATTCATCAGCGGGTTGATGGTCGACCACCGATCCGGAAAACGCTGTGCGACGAGATGGTTGATGGTGAGGACTTGCAGGATACAAAGCAGTTTCGCATGATTCATGATGACTTCTCCTAAAGCAGTTGTACAAACAAATTAGAAGAAGTCTTGTGTGAGAGTCAAGGGCTGGAAGGTAGTGCTGGTGAGAACTGCTATAGCAAATATGGCGAATGTAAAGGAGAGGGTTCCTCGCTGCGGATCGCGAGAAGCATCAACTGCGATACAGATGGCCTGAATTGACCTTCACCCCGAGCAGTTTGAGATACATGAAGAGCTCTGCTTTGTGATTGAGATGATGTTCAATCCCAAGCAGGCCAATCCGCCAGCGGGGAAATGTTCCACCAAGCTGCGGCGTCTCGATTTCACCACTGCTGAATTCTTCCTCACTCAGCCCGCCGACGAGCCGCCGGAACTCCGCATGGTGCTGATGCAGCAGCTTAATTGCCTCGTCGACGCTCACAGTCGGGGTGTGCCGGTTCTTTAGAAATCGCTCGCGTATGCTCTTGAATCCCCACTCACCGGTTGTGATGCCGTGCGCGTAGACTTCGATCGACCCGACGAGGTGTGCCATCTGCTGGCCGATGGTGAAGGAATTTTCCGTCGGCTTCCACTCGATCTTGTCCGGCGGAACTTGCTGGAACAAGACCTCCGTCGATTTGATCAGGTAGTCGTAGTAGGAAAGATAATCTTTCAGAGTCATGGTTGCCTAGAGGATTTGTTTTAAGAAATTCGAGTCGACATTACCGCCACTGATGATCGCGCAGACCTTCCGGCCGGAAATGCCGAGCACGTTAGAGAACACCGCCGCCGGTGCGACAGCGCCGGTCGGCTCTACGACCGTCTTCATCCTCTCGACGAAGAACCTCATCATCGCTACCACCTGCTCGTCGGCCACTGTTATGACGTCGTCGACGTACTTCATGATGATCTCGAAATTCCGTTTGCCGATGGCCTGCGTCCGCATTCCGTCGGCAATGGTCTTGGGCGGAGCGATGCGGACGATCTTCTTTTGGCGAAACGATTGGTAACAGTCGTTCGCGGGCTCGGTCTCGACGCCGATGACTTTGATCGCTGGAAAGAGATGCTTCGCTGCTACCGCGTTTCCGGCAATCAATCCGCCGCCGCCCACGGGGACAAAGAGATAATCAAGCTCTTGAAGGTCTTGTGCAACTTCGACCATTGCAGTGCCCTGTCCGGCGATGATCCAATCGTCGTCGAATGGCGGAACGGGAACGTAACCGTACTCGCGCTCAAACTGCTTCGCCAACCGCTCACGCGCATCCGACGAATCTTCGCTGAACACAACCTCTGCACCGTAGGATTTCGTTCCTGCAACTTTGTTCGGGACCGATCCTTTCGGCATCACGACGGTCGCTTTCACGCCCAACAATCTCGCCGCAAGTGCAACACCCTGCGCGTGGTTTCCCGACGAATGTGCTACGACTCCACGACGTCGCTCTTCTGTGCTGAGTGAATGAATCTTGTTATACGCCCCCCGAATCTTAAACGCCCCGGCACGCTGAAGATTTTCCGCCTTCAACCAGACCTGATTGCCCGACTGCAGGTTGAACATCTGCGACGTCAGCAGTGGGGTTTTGTGCACGATGGGTTTGAGAATCGCATACGCCCGCTCGATGTCTTGGTAGTCGATCATAGCGAGCGAAAGGTAGAAAAAAGGCCGCTGAATGACAAGAGGAAATTCATGTCTGTGCTGTCCGGAGTTACATCCAGACACTCAATAGAGAAAACGTCAGAACGAAAGTCCTGACATCAGTCCCAGCATTGGAACAACGGAGACGATTCAGTATCTTGAACACACTCCTCTGTTCCACAAGATCAGATTTCGTACAATGAAGAAAGTTATTTTTCTCGACCGCGACGGGACATTGATTTGGGATCCGCCGGACGAAAAAGTAGACTCGCTGGAGAAGCTCAAGATTCTTCCCGGCGTGGTTCATGGCCTGAGCGCATTGCGAGACGCCGGTTACGAGCTGGTGATGGTAACCAATCAGGAGTATGTGGGGACGCCGGCGTTTCCGACTGAAGAGTTTGAGAAACCGCATCGCAGACTTGTGGAGATGCTTGCGCGAGAGAATGTACGATTTGCAGAAATTTTTATCTGTCCCCACGCGCCGGAAGAGAACTGCGAATGCCGGAAGCCGAAGACCGGGCTGGTGAAAGAATATTTGAAGAGCACCGCACTCGACCTTGCCCGCTCATTCGTTATCGGCGACCGGGAAACCGACGTGCAGCTGGCGCGGAACATCGGCTGCAAGGCAGTACGACTGGGGCACGGCTTCACAAGTCAGGCGGATTTCATTTCTCCCGACTTTCTCGAGGCGTGTCGATTTATTTTGCAGAAGGATGTACCACCGAACTAACCTCCGCTTCGCCGCCAATTTTTCACTAGCTTTCAGTCGAATGAATCCGTTTCTTCCCTTCGCCTTCATTCATCAGCTATGACAAAACGATGCAGATCATTCCCGCCATAGACATTTTCCAGGGCAAGTACGTTTTTCTAACGCAGGGGAAATTCACCGGGCTGACCGTCTATTCCGATTCGCCGGCCGACGTTGCGAAGTCGTTCATCGATACCGGTTTTACTTTCTTGCACATAGTCGATTTGGAAGGTGCGAAGAACGGGCAGGTCGCCAACTGGAATTCGATTGAGGCGATTCTCTCGCTGCACGGCGTGAAGGCAGAAATCGGCGGCGGTGTCAGGACCAAAGAAGAGATGCAGCGGTTGCTCCAGCTCGGTGCGCAGCGCGTCATCGTTGGAAGCATTGCGGTGACCTTGCCGTCGCTGGTGAAGAAGTGGATTCAGGATATCGGCACGCGGCGCCTGGCCATTGCGCTTGACATTCACAACGGCAAGATCGCGCACAGCGGGTGGATGGAAGCGTCGGAGTATTCACCGAACACGTTTCTGTTCGACACGATCAACGCCAAAGCGACCACCTTCATCTGTACGGACGTCGAGCGTGATGGAATGCTCGAGGGTCCCAACCTCGATCTCTATAACGAGATCAGGCAGTTCTTCAAAGCCGTCGAGCTGGTTGCGTGCGGTGGCGTCACATCGGTTCAGGACGTGCAGGCTCTAGCGGAGCTCGGCGTCAACGGCGTGATCGTCGGGAAAGCGATCTACGAACGAAAGCTGAAGCTAGTGCCCATCCAACTATTTTTTGCTACAAACAAATGGGCACAGTGCTCGCACCAACAAATGTACAAGTCAAGTCGTTGTTAGCAGATAATAGTTGGTGCGGCACTAGAAGAATTGCGGGAGTTTACCGCGTGATGGGTTGAAG
>CAYJSZ010000033.1:8622-22056 GCA_964372545.1 uncultured Ignavibacteriaceae bacterium | reverse complement strand
GGAGGGACAAAGCCCGAGGTAGATTCTCGTGTCGGGCTTTGCGTTTTGTTGGGGCTATGTCGTTGCGCTTGGCGACATCTTACAGCGCGAAGGGTTCTCGTTGAAATGGCTGACGATGCTGGCAAACGATCATCCGCGCGGACGGGGGAAACACAGCACCGATTCGCACGAGGTGCTTCTTGTACAGCTCGACGGGCGGGAGCATATTCTGGATGCCATGGCGAATACGCACATCCCCCATTCGTTCGCCGACGTCTTGAAACAACCGAGTCTCGCAAAGCCGAAAGTAGATCCGGACAAACGGTACCAGGAACGCGGGTACCATCTGTACGATACGGAGTTTTGGTATAGCAATGTTGCTCGGTATGCGATTCGAAAGAATCCGAAGCAAAAAATATTTTTCTGGCGGCGAGTGGATGGACGCTAAATCGAAAACGCGGGCAGTGTGGGGGGCGACGCCGGCGGGAGCTATTTTCGCAAAGCATCTCACGCCTGGAACGAAAGAATTTTTTGAAGAGACAGCCAGGGTGCGCAACGGTTACGAGATGCGGTTTTTGTTTGAGCTGATCCCCTTCGCTTCTTTTCGAGATAAAAAAGTGCTGGAGCTTGGCTGCGGAGTAGGGTATGACGCACTGGAGTTTCTCCGCAATGGGGCACACTATACAGGAATTGACATCACGCCCCAAAACATTCGGCGCTGTGTAGAGCACTCAGCATTCTATGGTTATTCTGCTAATGTTATGGAAGGCGATGCAGAACACCTTTCCTTTCCGGATCAGTTCTTCGATGTTGTCTTTTCGAACGGCGTCTTGCATCACACGCCGGATATTCTGGAAAGTTTTCGTGAAACAGTTCGTGTACTCAAGCACGGCGGAGAGTTTTGGGCGATCGTCTACCATAAAAACTCTGTCTTCTATTGGCTGACCTTATTCTTGTTTGATCATCTGTTGAGATTCGGATTCCTGAAGCGAACGTTTCAAGACCGGCTCTCGATGATTGAGTACACAACAAGTGAGGAGCGTCCTCTCGTGAAAGTTTACAGCCAGTCAGAATTGAGGAAACTTCTGACTGCAGCCGGTTTGCGGGTAGAAGAGATTTGGGTACGAAGACTCATTAAAGAAGAATTGCCGGGAATCCCCGTATTGAAAAGGCTATGGGAGCTCATTCCGCAGCAATGGCTCGATGCTCTCGGTCGCTTCGCTGGCTGGTATGTTATTGCAAAAGCAGTAAAAGTTTGAGATGAATGGTATGGCTCATTCCAGCGCAACAATGATCATTCTTTCTGGGAACAGAGAACAAGTGCAGCAGCAACTTCAAAAGCTCTTTCCCATGGTCAGCGTGGACACGATTTCTCTCGATGAAAAGTCAATAATTAAAGTCAGAAAACTTCTTTTGCTCGTCCGCCCCGAGCTCAAGCACAACGTTCTCTGTTTCGGCTGTAAAGATCTTGCACTCCAACGCTATCAATTCGTTCTCAAATCCTATCTTCTTCTTGCGCGAGCGCGACAGAGACTGATCATTGACGAGAATGGATTGACAAACAAGTTTACCGTGGTCGGGTATTTTTTATCTGATGTTCCGAGATTTCTTCTCGAGGTGGTTGCCAGTGCAGGTGTCGTTGCTTTCGCCTATGTGCGACTGGTATTACTCCGGACGGCTCTCGGGAAGGGCCACCGAAGAGAGAATATAATCCGACAAGGTCCGATCTCAAATGAGAAATGACATGCTTGCAGAACAGAAATCTGAAGAAGCAAAAGAACAGGTACGTGCGTTCTGGAACGCCCACCCGTGCGGCACCCAGTTTACGCATCTCGCCTGGGGGAGCAGAGAGTTTTTCGATGAAGTTGAGCGCGTTCGGTACACCATCCAGCCGTTCATGCGCGACCTCGTGGGCTTTGATCTCTTTCCCGGGAAACGGCTGCTGGAAATCGGCTGCGGTCTCGGAACGGATTTGCTCCAGTTTGCCCGTGGCGGAGCGCTGGTTACCGGCGTGGACTTAACACCGGCGAGTATCGAGCTCGTCAAAGCCTGCTTTGCTTTGCACGGTCTTCCGGTACACGCGCAGGTTGCGGATGCTGAAAATCTCCCGTTCGAGGATAACGCGTTCGATGTCGTCTATTCCTTCGGCGTCTTGCATCATACCCCCGACACGCAGAAGGCACTCGATGAAGTGTACCGCGTGCTCAAGCCCGGCGGCAAGATCATCTTAATGCTGTACCATAAGCACTCGCTGCACGTCTTTCTCGGAGTCCCGTTGTTCTGGCTTTCCAACGCACTCCGGAACAAACAATTCTCCGCGCTGGAAGACTGGATTCGGGTGTACGACGGCGAAGAGAATCCTTTGGGGAAGGCATACAGCCGCTCGGAGGCTCGTCGGATGCTGAGACGATTCTCCGACCTCACGATCACCATCTGCGACCCGGTTCGGCGACGATTTCCCGGCGTGCTGAACGCGATCAACCAGCGTCTGTTCGCCCGCCGGCTCGGTTTCTGGATGGTGCTGAAAGCGGAAAAGAAAACGGGATGAGCGCCGTCATGAAAGCACTGTTTCTTCGGACGGATTTCTACGGCCATACCAGTGTCGGGGGATCGTTCTCCCACACAAAAGGATTTCTCGACGGCCTGCGAAAGCTCGGGCATGACTACGTCGTCGTGTCCAGCGGCGTGCTTCCGCTCGGGAAAGACGCTTCGTTCTATCATATCCCTTATTCGCCGCTCTTCCGCAACCTTCCGGAGGTTCTCTCGATTGCGTACAATTCCAGAGTGGTACGGCGCACCAGGGAGATCGTTCGGCGCGAGCGACCCGACTTTATTTACCACCGGCACAGTGAATTCAACTATTCGAGCTCGGTGATTGCGAGAAGATGGGGACTTCCGCTCGTTCTGGAATTTAACGGCTCCGAAGTCTGGGTGAAAAAAAACTGGGGAGTTGTCTACCTCGAACAAATCTTGCGGCGGGCCGAAGAAGTACAGCTGATGGCCGCCGACCTGATCGCGGTCGTCTCGCACATCATCAAAGACGATCTCGTCCGTCACGGGATTGACGAAAAGAAAATTCTTGTAAACCCAAACGGCGTCGATCCCGAGCAGTTTCATCCCGATGTGGATGGTGGAACGATTCGACGCCAGTACGGCCTCGAGAACAAAACCGTCGCCGGTTTTGTCGGGACCTTTGGCGCCTGGCACGGCGTGGACATCCTGGCGCGGGCCATCAAGCCGACACTCTCTCGGAACCCCAACGTGCATTTTCTGATTGTCGGTGACGGCGTGCTGCGAGGTGAGGTCGAGAGGATTATCCGGGAAGACCACGTTGCAGACGCTGTAACGATGACGGGTTCTGTTCCCCACGCGGACATTCCGCACTATCTTGCCGCGTGCGACATGCTCCTCTCGCCACACGTCCACAATGTCGACGGCACGCAGTTCTTTGGCTCGCCGACAAAGCTCTTCGAGTACATGGCGATGGCAAAGCCGATTATTGCGAGCGGAGTGGGACAAATCGGCGAGGTGATACAGGATGGCGTGAACGGCCTGCTGATGGAGGAACGTGACCACAACGACCTCGCGGAAAAGATTCTCGCCCTCGCCGTCGATTCAACGTTACGGAAGAAACTCGGTCAGGCCGCGCGCAGCGATGCGGTCCAGAAATACTCCTGGCAGCAAAACGCCCGGCGAGTTGTCGATGCTGTCAAACCGTTGCTGATGAAATGATTCTCGTGGAACGAACGCTCACTCATTACTGGAATCTTGTCGAGTATCGGATTCTCCGACCGCGGGCGTGGCGCGCAGTGGTTCAAGGGCGGGTCGAACGACTACGGGATGAAGAGTTCCGCAAGCACTTTCCCTATCATGGGTCAGCCGACGAATGGCTGGCAGAGTTTCATCTGAGCGCCCGACTGCGTTACTTCTTCCATCCTCGTAATCAAAAAGATTTCTTCCTCCAGTTGCTCACCCGAACGCAGCCATTCGATCAGATCCTTCAGGAAGCCGACGACGTTCTCGGCAATCGGTTTGACACGCTCGGTTCCGGCAAGGTAGAGCTCGGCGCACAGATCAACTGGCAGCGCGATTTCAAGAGCGGCAAAGAATGGCTGCTCAATCCATCGTGGGAGCTGGACATCCTCGACCTCGGCAACCCTTCGGACGTCAAGGTGCCGTGGGAACTGAGCCGTTTCCATCAGGTCTGGTGGCTGGGGAAGGCCTACTGGCTGACGCGCAACGAGCGGTACGCGGAAAAATTTCGCGACCTTGTGAACGATTGGATTGAGCAGAACCCCGTGGGAAAAGGAGTGAACTGGACCGTGGCGATGGAAGTTGCCATCCGTGCGTGCAACTGGATTGCCGGATACTATTTCTTCTGCGAGTCAAAGTCTCTCTCAAATGATTTCTGGATGAAGTTCCTCAAGTCGCTCTATGTCCACGGACTTTTTGTTCGGAACAATCTCGAGTACGCCCGACGCAGCGGTAATCACTTCCTGTCAAATGTTGTAGGGCTGACCATGCTCGGCATTTTCTTCTCGGACACGCAATTCGGGAAGGAATGGCTGCGATGGGGCATTCGGTCGCTGCCGCAGGAGATGGAGCGGCAGGTGTATCCCGACGGGGTGAACTATGAAAAATCCACGAGTTACCATCGCTTAGTGCTGGAATTGTTTTATACTGCCACGATTTTGTGCCGGAAGAACAACATTCGCTTCGGTCAATCTTACATGCAAAGCCTTGAGCGGATGTTCGAATTTGTACGGAGCTACACGCGGCCCGACGGGTCGATTCCGCTGGTCGGCGATGCGGACGACGGGCGTCTGTTCAGGTTTTGCATGAGTGAAGATGTGAACGACCATCGGCACGCGCTGTCGGTAGGAGCGATCTTGTTCAATCGAATCGATTTCAAACTTGCCGCAGGAAGATTTGGGCAGGACGCTCTCTGGCTCTTTGGCGGAGAGGGGTTTGAACGGCATCAGCTCTTGCGCGGTGAGACACCCCCGGCCGGGTCGCACGCTTTTCCCGACGGTGGTTTTTATATCATGCGGAGCGACGACGCGCATGTCTTCATCGACGCCGGCGACATCGGTATGAAGGGACGAGGCGGGCACGGGCACAACGACACGCTGAGCTTCGAGTTGTGGGCAGACGGAGAATCGGTCATCGTCGACTCTGGCACCTACGCCTACACGTTCGATATTCAAGCGCGGCAGGAATTCCGCAGCACCAGCGCGCATAACACCGTGATGATCGACGGGAAGGAGCTTGCGGAGTTTGCCGGACTTTGGACGATCAAAGAAGACAGATCGCATCCTCAAGTACTCGAATGGATGACATCCCCTGACCGAGATGTTCTTGAGGCAGAACACTCCGCCTACGCCCCCGTGGTGCATCGACGACGGGTTGAGCTTTCAAAAGACCAGCTCAGGCTCCAGATTGCCGATACGATTCGCGGAGAAGGCAAGCATACTATCGAGAGCTATCTCCATTTTGCGCCGCACGTTGGCTTGGAGCTCCGCGATACTAAGACAGTTACGGCAAAGGGAGAAAAAAGATCGTACCGCATTAGTGTCTCCACGGGTGAATTCGAGATTCTCGACACATGGTTCTCCCGAAGTTATGGTGTACGAGCGCGCAACAAAACACTGAGGATCATGCTGAAAGAAAAATTGCCGGTCAGAATCGAAATAGAAATCCAACCGGCATGAACCCTCAAGCCGGAACACACATCCTTCGTAGCTATTCTTCCGAAAATCTTGTAATTTCAAGTCGTTTTGGACTTGTCAAAGGCATCCATGCAGAGAAAAAGTACCGTTGCCGTTGTTTCTGTCGTAGATTCCGTTCAACGGGCGGTCCGCGAGGCAATGGAATTGGCTTCGTGGAAGAGCCACCTGTTGAAGGGAAAACCGACAGCGCTCAAGGTGAATCTCGGCTGGGATCTTTTCATCCCCGGCTCTATCACCTCGCCGTGGGTCATCGAAGGCGTTATCCAAACGATCAAAGGCTGGGTGGGACAAATCTACCTTGTCGAATCGGATCAAGTGCTGGAGAATATCGAAAAGGCGTATCGCAAAAGTCGGCTTCCCGCTCTTTGCGCACGGCATGGAGTGACGTGGGTGAACATGTCGAATGCCCCAACGCGCGTGGTTTCCGTTCCCGAGAACAAGGTTTTTTCACAGTTGGAGATTCCCGAAATCCTTCTCGAATGCCAGCTTGTGACTATCCCGGTGATGAAAACACACGCCAAGACGAAGATTACCGGAGCCGTCAAGAACCAGTGGGGATGTATCAGCAAGCTACGCCACAATTATCATCTGGTGCTGAGCGATGCGCTGGCGGACATCAACGCCACGGTGAAGCCCGCGTTTGCGGTGATGGATGCGACCGTCGGGCTGGAAGGGAACGGTCCGAAATCCGGGCGGCCGAAGTTCGTCGGAAAGATCCTCGCGTCGTCCGACATTGTCGCCCTCGACACCCTCCAAGCGTCGATGATGGGACTGAACCCGTCGACGATCGAGCATCTGCAGCGCTGTGCCGACCGAGGTTTGGGAACGAACAGGTTGGAGAACATCGAAGTGGTGGGAGAACAGCACGCACAGTCCATCAACCTACATTTTGAGCCGGCGAAGCATAATCTTGTCTCAAAGATCGAAGAGCTGCTGCGCCGCTCGCGCTGGAAGTGGTTGTTCTTCGACACGCCCCTGTTTCTGTTGATGCTCTTCGGCGCGAAGGTCTGGTATCTCATCTGGTTTTACCTGGTGAGCGGGAAGAAACACTGGCAGACCGTTCTTGCCCATCCTCTCTACGGAACATTGTGGTCGAAAGTATGGCGAGGGGAGGAGCCATGAAAGTAGGCATCATTGGCGGAGGAGCGGCGGGACTTTCCGCCGGCTACCATCTTGCGAAGCGGGGAGTCGAAGTCCATCTCTTCGAGCGAGAAGCGGCGCTCGGCGGGCTGGCCGGCTCTTTTCTGCTCGACGGAGGCTACGTCGAAAAATATTATCACTTCATCTGTCTGGACGACCGCGCGTACCTTGCGCTGCTTTCCGAGTTGGGGCTCTCCCACCGGCTGCGCTGGAAACTGACCGACATGGGCCAGTACTACAACGGCAGCCTCTACTCGTTCGGCCGGCCGTACGACCTGCTCTTCTTCCCGCATCTCTCGTGGAAAGACAAATTCCGGTTTGGTGTTCAGATCATGCGGATCAAATCGGCACATTGGGAAGACTGGAAGAAGATCGAGAGCGTGCCGGTCGACCGGTGGCTGCAGGAGACGTTTGGGACTGAAGTCTACCGCGTGCTGCACGAGCCGATGATCCGGCTGAAGTTCGGCAAGTATCGCGAGAACCTCTCCGCGGCATGGATGTGGGCGCGCATTCACCGGGTTGGCAAATCGCGCACGAAGGTCCGGCAGCGGGAAAAAGTAGGTTACGTGGAAGGAGGGAGCCAGATTATCATGGATGCGCTGGGAGAAGAGATTCATAAGCGCGGCGGGACGATCCGGCTGGAGGCATCGGTCGAGAAGCTCCTCTACGGCGGCGATGCCGCTCAGGGAATAACGGTCAACGGAAAAGATGAATTCTTTGACGCGGTCATCTCTACTGTTCCGTTGCCTGCATTCCTTCGGCTCATTCCCCCTGCGCTGACCGGAGAGTACTGGCAAAAATTGCGCCGGATTGAATCGATTGGCGTCATGTGTGTCTTCTTGAGAGTCTCAAAAAACATTTCAAAGTTTTTTTGGATCAACATCAACGACCCGCGCATCGAGCTGGCGGGCGTGATTCAATACACGAACCTGAACCCTCTCCCGCATCTCAACGGCGACCATATCATCTACCTTCCGCAGTATCTTCCGTCGACAGCCGAGAAGTTCGCACGGCCAAACGATGAGATTATCCGGGAATATCTCGGCTATCTCAAACTTCTCAACCCGTCGTTCTCGGAGGATCAGGTGAAGCAAGCGCTTGTCTTTCGGGATAAGTATGCGCAGCCGATTTGCGAAACGGGGTTCACCAAGGATATTCCCGAAATCAAGACGCCGCTCGAAGGCCTCTATCTTACCGACTCGTCGCAGCTCCATCCCGACGACCGCACGATCAGCAACAGCCTGGGGTTAGGTGAGCGTGCAGCGGCGCTCGTTGTCGCCCAGCAGGAGCGATCGGCACGCACGACATCCTATGCAGCCACCTGAGCAACACAGCGCACGACACACGGTGTGGTGGATATTTCTGCTCGCGCTCGCCGTGCGCGGAATATTCCTCGCCCTGACGCATCACGACAATGTGGTCGCAGGAATGGCGCAGGGAGAGCTCGCCCGCAACCTCGTCCTCGGCCGCGGGTTTGTCGTCAACACGAAGTTCGCAGAAGAGATCGCGCGGGCGCAGGTCGAGCGGAATCGGCTCATCGACATTCAGGAGTGGATTGAGCAGCATCCGCCGGAGGATCGGCCGGAAGATTTCCATCCCTTCATCGCCTATGCCATGCCAGGGCAGGGCATCCTGCTTGCCGGGACGTACTTCATCTTCGGCTCTTACCGGTATATCTATCTGCAAATTGTCCAGGTGCTCGCCGATTCGTTGGGCGTCTTGTTGATTTTTTGGATTGGTGTGACGCTGTTCTCTCGTCGCATAGCGCTCCTCGCTGCGTTGCTGTATGCCGTCTATCTTCCCGAAGCGCGGTTTGCCGTTGCTGCTTCTCATAATTCGTGGATGGGCGTCTGGTATCTTGCGAGCGCCGCAGGGTTCATCATCGGCTGGAAGAAAGAGCGGACGCTGTATATGGTTCTTGCCGGGTGCGCGGTTGGGGCGGGGGCGTACTTCCGCTCGGAGATCCTCATGCTTCCGCTCTTCTTCGGCGTCGCCTTGTTCGTAGCCGGAACGACGTTCGTCAAGTCCTCACGCGTGCTCGCTGCGTACATTCCCGTTCTTCTACTGCTCGCGCCCTGGACGATCCGCAATTACGATGTGTTTCACCGCGTCATCCCCACGAATACCGGACTCTTCATGGCGCTCTGGCAGTCGTTCGGAGAGTACGAGAACGATTTCGGCGCTGTGAATGACGATGCCGTGACGCTGCAACAGATGCGGGCGCAGGGGCACACCGAGGAGTACGATTCGCCGGAATACGACGACCTTTTTCGCGAGAAAGTGTTCCGGGTAGTGCAACAACGTCCGGGATGGTTCATCTGGACGGCGCTCCGGCGTGTCGCATCGGTTCCGCTGCAGATGCACCGCTGGGGCATTCGCTACACTGACGACGAGCATGGATTCGAGCGGTTCAAGCAGGCGCGTCGCGAAGGAATCGTCTGGAAGTACATCACCGATGATCCGGTCCGGTTCGTTGTTCAGTCGGGTGCTGTTGGCACCAACCTGCTCCTGTACGCTGCTGTCCTCGTGTGGTGTTGGTTGTTCGGCAGGCAGTACTGGCGGCCGGGCCTCCTGATCCTCGCCGCGCCCGCGTATAACATTCTCCTGCACGCCTTGCTCGGCATGCAGGCGCGCTACATCCTTCCCACCAACTCATTTCTTCTGGTTTTCGCCGGCATGGTCGGACTCGTCGTCCTTCAATTGTGGAAGAGGTCTTCGGGACAGGAGATTCCGTCAGCCGGTTGAAGAGGAAGGACGGGAGGTGGAAAAGGCTTTCCAGAGAGCAGAGACGTACAACAGAATTCCCGCAGAGAATAACTTAAAGGGAAACGCCTTCGGCATCTGAAATCGTAACGCGGCGTCCAGATCGTACGTAAAAGCAAGAAGAATGCAAACAGTTCCGGCGGAAGCAAGCAGCCAAACAGAGCGGGAAGGTTTGAAGGCTCTGCCCGCGTTCTCTTGACGCAGAATCATCCATCCCGCGGCGATGAGCAAGAGAGAGATAATGACAGGGGCGATGACCGGGCCGATCCAGGGAACGGGAATGAGAAACAGAATGTCCCAGTCCAGTAACGTAGCCGGCCAGTCGAGAATCAGCTTCATCCAGACATAGTAGAAAATATCCCACACGCCGAACGCGATCGCGAAGTAGGCAAAGCGGTTCCAACGCGTTGACCCCGCAATCATCCCAACCGCAGCGAGCATGACGATGGTGGAAAGCTCACGCGCAAGCTCGACTGACACGTGCTGTGCGGACATGAGCTTGAGCGGGAAGGTGAAACCCTCAGGATAATACAGAGCGCGGAGGTAAACCACGACGGAGGATTCGACGAACGCGAAGGCGACAGCGAAGAGGGAAACCCAAAAGATTCGTCGGGAGAAATTCATTTGTCTACAGTAGGGGCACGATCCCGATGAACAGTGTTCATCGGGATGCCCCTACAAAAGCATTACGACATCGGCATGGTGATCGTGAAGGTGGTGCCTTTGCCTTCCGTCGATTGCACCTCGACCTTGCCGCCCTGCATATCGACGATGCGCTTGGCGAGGGCGAGACCCAGGCCGACACCTTTTTCCTGTACGATCTTCATGAACGGCTCGAAGATCTTGTCGAGAAAGGCGGCCGCAATCCCGCTGCCATTGTCTTCGATCTTGACGATGAGATTATTGTTCTCGGAGGCAGTGCTGAGGCGGATCGTCCCATCCGGCGGGACGTAGTTGACCGCGTAGTTGATGATGTTGATGATCGCGCGGGAGAAGCGGTCGTAGTCGACGCGCGCGCTGCCCTGGAAGCCCTGCACGACTTCGAGTTTGATGCCATCCCGCTCTAAATCCGGGCGCACGGCTTGCTCCACGTAGCCCACGAGCTGAGGAATCCGGCAGGCCATTTTGTTCGCTTTCAGATCGCCGGTGGTGAACTCCAGCAGGTCCTGCGTAATTTTTTGCATGGTTTGCACGGAGCTTTTCGCCATGTCCGACAATTGCCGGCGCTGCTCGTCGCTCACGGCGCCGCGCTGGATCTGGTCCACAGACGTCAGGACCTCCCGCATCGGGGCGCGGAAATCGCGAATGAGCGACTGCGCGATCTGCCCGACGGTCGACGTGCGCAGCGCTTCCTGGCTTTGCTTGAGCGCTTTCCGCATCCGGTCGAAGGAGTCGGCAAGCAAGCCGAGCTCGTCTCTGGACTTCGTCATGCTGAATTCGTAATTCAGGTTTCCTTTGCGGAGCTCTTCGGTTGCCGTTACGAGCCGTCTCACCGGTTTTTGAATGAGCGAACGGTAGAACACGAACCCGATCGCGAGCGAGACGGCCGCGAAGCCGAACGAGATCATCGCAGTGCGGTTCGAGTTCTCGCGAATGGCTTTGTTGATCTCGCCAAGCGGCACGTCGACGTGCGCGACGCCCAAGACATGGCCGAGCTCCACTTCGTGGCAAGCCTGGCATTTCTTCTCCGCTTTGAACGGAATGATCGCTTCAAAATCATCCTCCCGCCGAACATACATGGCTTTGCCGGTAGTGAAGACCTCGTCGCCGATGCTTCCTTTGGCCATCGCTTCCTGCATGCGCGCCATGAGTCGAACGGTGCGGGCGCTATCCTGCAAATCTTCCAGGAGATGTAGATTTTCCGGGCGTATACGGATGTAGAGGTCTTTCAATCCACCGGCCGTGGAGATTTTTTTCAGAAAACTATCTTCTATTTTGTATTTATCCACCATTTGGGAAACGAGCGCTTCGCGGACGATGTGCGCTTTCTGAAACGCGGCATCTTTCGCCTGCTCCAGCATCTGATCCTCCGAGGATTGGATGGTGAGCAGATAACTCCCGACAATGGCGATGATAAAAAGGGGAACAAACGTGATAAGCAGCTTTGTGGATAGTCGCATGGTGTACTCTCCTCCTGAGTCGTCTGTCTATCCTATCGAGTGTCTCACAGCAAGATACTCAGCAACAGTACGTAAGGACAACGGGCACGGATGAAAGGTTAGCAGTTCGAGGGAGATGGTACTGCTTAATGGACAAAAAAGCCAGTGTCCCGACATCCGCTTCTGCGAATGGCGGGACACCGTAACAAAGAAGGGAGAAAATCTCAGTTTCCGCCGACCGTCCGTTGCCGGGGCTGTTCTGCCGGCTTGCGTGGGAACTTGGCATCGCGCATCGCCGCGTTATAAGCGAACGCTGCCATGATGATCGATGCCTGCTTCAGGTCGTCTTCCTGGGCTCGATCCCACACATCCATGTTCGAGTGATGCGTGCGCGTGTCGTACTCCACCGGATCCTGAATGAACTGGAAACCGGGCAGACCTACCCCATCGAACGAGAGATGATCGGTGCCGCCGGTGTTGTTGAGTGTCAGCGTTGAGGCGCCCATATTGTTGAACGGCGTGAGCCACGTTCGGAAAATCGGCCGGGCAGCTTCATTGCCCTGCATGTAGACGCCGCGCACCTTGCCGGTCCCGTTGTCGTTGTTGAAGTAGACCGAGAATTTCTCATGCTCGGGCTTCAGTTTCAGCTCTCCGCCGGCAGCGCCTCTTCCTGCCTGTCCACTGTCCTCAAACTCTCCAAAATGTTGTGCAACGTATCCGCGCGAGCCGAGCAAGCCCTGCTCTTCACCGCCCCAGAGGCCGATACGAATCGTGCGGCGGGGCTTCAGACCCAGCGATTGAATAATGCGGACAGCCTCCATACAGACAGAGGAGCCGGTCCCGTTATCCGTGGCGCCGGTGCCGCCATGCCATGAGTCGAAGTGAGCGCCAATCATGACGATCTCGTCTTTCAAATCCGTGCCGGGAATTTCTGCAATGACGTTCAGACCGTAGTCTTCTTTTGTGAATTCAACATCCAACGCCATTTCCATTTTTAGTTTCTGCCCCTTCTGAAGCATCCGCACCATCCGGTTATAGTGTTCACCTGCGACGCTCACCTGCGGGACGATCTTCGGCGCTTTCCCGCTATAGACACTGACACGCTGATCGGGGGGAGTACTCGGGGGATATGGAACGCTTGCCCCACCGACAAAAATTGTTCCCCCGTCGCCCCTGCCGATATCAAGAACAGCGGCGGCCCCTTCGCTTTGAGCAAATTCTAATTTGCGCGGCCCCATCTGTGGGCCGGCAAAGTTTTGAATCATGCGCCTGACGGTGGCGTCGTCCGCATCCGGCATGAACTCGCGGATAACCGAACGCATGGCAGAATCGCGCTGCGCAGGAGGTAACTGAGTGATCTGTGCTATGTTCGGCAGGCGGAATTGCCGCCGTCCGCCTCCGGCCGGTATGTCGGCGTTCGCCATGCGCAACAGGATTGAATCGGCAAGCCGCATACCTTCCGGCGTAAAATGCGCCTGGAGTTGCCGCGGGTCGCTGACGAGCACGAACTTGCCCTTGAGCTGTCCTTTGTATTTTTGCAGCTCGTCTTCGTTCTTAGCGTCAAGATACACCAGATCACCGCTGACCGTACCCTTCAGGCCTGACGTCCAGGCTTTCGGGTAGGCGATCACGGGAAACCCGCGTGGAGAAGTGACGCTGGCGGAGAATTTTTTCAGCGACCAGCCTCGTCCGAACGGAGCGTTGTTTACTCCCCAGCTCTCGAG
>CAYJSZ010000033.1:0-8522 GCA_964372545.1 uncultured Ignavibacteriaceae bacterium | reverse complement strand
ACGTAACAGCAGAGGCGTTTCATAGAAGATCTCCTTGTTTTGATGGGAAGGGTTTTACGCGGATGCTTAGCTGCAGGAAGTTGTTCCAAGAATGTCGGGCTGCTAACGAGCGCCCAAAAGGTAATAAGGAAACCATAAGATTCAAAGGTGAAAAAAAGCGTGCTGCTCAGTGAATCCATAGGCCCACTAAACACACGAAATACGCAGAAGAATTTATGGTACTGCGTTGGGGCTCTTTACCTAAGTCGAAGGCTTCTGAGCCTTTGGCTCAGAAGGTGGAAACGTCAGCGGCATAAACGATCCGATTCGAGTCTAAAGAAAATTTTTCGTGCCTGCACGCCGAAGTGCATTTCGGCACGCAGGCGTGTTTTTGGTGTGTTCTGTGGGCTGAGTAGTTACAAAAAAGCAGCAAAAGTCGCTTGTTCAAGACGAGTCAAGTGGATATTAGACGGAGCGGAGGAATGGAAGTTACTGACTGTGGAAATGCTACCGATGGTCAATGTAGCCTATGAAACCTGTAATTCATCGCATCAGAAGGAACAATGTGAGACAACCTCGCGTAGCCGTTGAGCGTACATCCGGCCTGTTCAGACAGCCATGTTCGCAAAGAACGCTTGACAATGTGCCTAAAGAAGGCTAAAATCACAACCGCGAGGAGCTAATCCTAACTTCCTTCCACTCACCGTTCTCTCCTCATGAAAAAGAAGTCTCTATTCGAACAGAGAACCTCCGCGATTCTCAACGATGATCGTGGTGCTTACTGGCTACACCAAGTGAGGGATATCGTCGAGTTGTGTTTTTGATCTACGTGCCTTCTCTATAGGGAAGAGAGAAGAACAGCCTCATCCGTTTTCGGAGACTTCGGATTCTGACAACAATCCTCAAGAATTGCAGAGCATACGATGAATCTTGTTTTGCATCCGCGTTTCACCCAGAGTGGCTCGCTTCGTCTTTGGCTGGGTGTATTCGGTCAAACGACATCCCCAACCGTACAATGGCTGCTCGATGGTAAACCTCGTCAGCCAAAAGTTGTGAACTCGCTCAAGAGTGTACGGGATCAATCCCTCCTGCGAGGGAATTCCGAGCGAACATTTTCGGGAGTGTACGAGTTTACGGGTCTTCGTCCCAATACATCGTATACTGTTGAAGCTCGGACCGACGGTGGTACAGCGAGTATCAGCGCACGGACATTGCCAGCAGAAATACCGCGGGAGACTGATCGATGGATGAACGTGCTGCTCGTTTCGTGTTTCCATTATGATGAGGACCGCGAAGGAGTAGCGGGACAAGCGGTGGAAACCCTGCGAGGCGACTATCAACCACACCTCACCCTGCTCATGGGTGACCAGGTGTATCTCGACCTTCCCACGCTGCAAAACTTTCCTTCCGATGAGTTTTGGCTCGCGGAAAAGTTCGAGAATGATTACATCCGAAACCGGCGCGGGCCAACGGGATATGCCAAGATTCTTGCAGCGGCGGCAAGCGTTTCTATCCCCGACGATCATGAGTACTGGAACAATTTTCCACACCGAAGTCCTTTTATTGAGAATAGCTATGCAGCGGAAGGCCGCGCTCGATGGAAGAAAGCGGCTCAGGCATTGTACAACGGTTTTCAATTGGACGACATCAAGAATGTCGGAGTGCCCATTCAGTTTGACGTGCCACCGCTTTCTTTTTTCCTTGCGGACACGAGAACTCTTCGGGATGAAAATCTTGCCTATGTCTTGCCGCAAACATCTCTTCGAAAACTCGATCGATGGATTAACCATGTCGTCAAGAAAAATTTCTACGGTGTCTTTGTCTCCGGGCAATCCTATTTTTCTCCGGCAGTCGATCCCAAAAAAGGAGAGTGGGCAGATTATGAGCTGGCGAACTACAGAGATTACGCAACGGTTGTACGGAAACTTGTTGCGCTGGCTCGTCCCGGTCGCCCGCTGCTTTGCTTGACGGGCGATGTTCACTGGGGTCGTGTGGCGAAAGCTGAAGATCGCACAACACATCGCCGAACCATTTACGAAATTATCTCTTCTCCATCATCGCTTGTCACAACGGCATTTCAGGATCCCTGGCGAAATTTGAACTCTTTCGTCAAAGGCCTGTTTGGTTCGCGCAACCCCTGGCCCCGACATGATGATGCTCCTTTAGCATCGGACTTCTTCGCACAACAAGTTTTAGGGTCTGAGTTTGAATGCACTACCTTGCATCGTCAGAAAGGTAATCATGTGGTTCTTCTTTCCTTTCGTCAGGCCGGGTTCGGATTGGATTGTCGGGTGCGATATCTTCCGATTCATAAGGACTCCAGCGTTGCGGCTCAGTACGAGAAAGAATTCCTGCTGCCGCGGTTGGTATAAGCAAAAAAGTAACTCTTTGTGAATTAATCAGTTCTCACTGAAAAAGTAGCTTTTAATGTTGGTCGGATCGCTGATCCGACCAAGCTTGAGGACGGGACAACATCCCGTCCTACATTTTCATCGAGAATTAATCAGAAGGAGGACAGCTCGATGCTAAAAATAATGCAATCTGGGGTTCGGACGCAGAATAAGAATTTTCGCGAGGTGAAGCGGAAAACAGGAGAGAACAATCTTCAATGGCTGCAACGGAATCTCCCCAACAAGAAAGAAAGCACATCGCTGGTACTGCTTGGTGGCATGGGGTCCTGTGATTTTCGCCTGCGCGTAGCCCAATCACACGCACGGGATGATATGACCCCGAGCCACTGGTCGCACGTTCTGCTTTTGGGGACGTCGGTGAAAAAATTTGAGGCTTTAACTGTGTATGAAATTTCTTTAAAGCCGATGCAGGGGTTTGGGTTTCCCGTTTCGACCAATGCAGTGCAAGAAGGGACCCTGAGCCGCTACAGTGATTCAAAACAGTATCCGAATATTGCGCTTCTTTCTATTCCAACGAAATCAGAACGAGTGTACGATGCACTTTCCCGATTCAAAAGACAAAGGAATGCTCTTGATGCTTGTGAACTCGTTGTGGTGTGGCTTGCCTTCGTGTGGGGCGTAGGACGAACGGGGAATCCGCTACTCGATGGACATGGCATTCCCTCTGCAGCGATGGTTGAGGCTGTTGTTAGCGACGCGGGGTTCGAGTTAACGCCGGGACTCTCCAGTCGCTCCAGTTGTCCTGAGGCAATCTGGCAGTCCGCTCGCTGGTGGCACGAATATCATACTGCGGAGAAACGAAAGGGAATCACAGGCGCGTGGTGTGTTGAGCACAAGCTGTAGCTGGTGGTCGTGCTGGTCATCGTTCGCTAATACCAATCATCTTTGTCTGAGCTATTGAACGGAGGAAACTATGGCAAAACAGATCTGGACGTATGAGACGCTGGCACAAGCGGACGGGGCGACACTCGAGAACATTCTTCGAACCGGATTGCCGCCGAACCTTGACGAGCTTGACGGTTACATATACTGCGGCTGGAACCACGAGTGGATCGGGAAACTGTCCGGCGAGAAGTTCAAAAAAGGCTTCTTGAAAAAAGACGGCAAGCTGTTCGGCTACAACGAGCGGTGCAAGCAGGATGGACTGAGCTATCGCGGCGAATGGATATCGAGACAGTCTCACGGCAGGCCGCCGACAGCGCTTGCATTTTTCCGGTGCACATATTTCAAAGATGAACCGCCCGACCGGTTCTTCGAAAAGTACAAGCACCTCGCGTTCTTCACCTATAATATTTCGATGAACACATGGTATAATCTCCCGTTCCGCGTGATTCGCGATGCCGTGGTGACTCCGAACGAAGGGGACAACACGCTTTTGCTCTGTAAAGCCTACTTGCGCGTTCTTCCGTTCTTGAACGTTTTCTACTGTTATTTTCTCCTCGGACACCGCAAGAAGATCGAATACGCACCCTGGTGAAAAAAACAGCCATGACAGAATAAAGAAAATCGATTGAACCGATGATGAATGAAAAGCCAATACCGACGCGTGAACAGTACGAGGCGCTCTTTCCCAAACAGTGGACGGAAGAGCCCGTTGACCCCCCTCCACGGTCGTTTAGTTTCTATCTTCTGATGGTCATAGGATGTGTGTACAGCTTCCTTCTCGTTCTTGTTCTGGCGGAGCTATGGGGGATCGTCGAGTGGTCTCCGCGTCTTCATCCCGCGTCAACCTTACTGAGAGAAAATGCACTCCTGACCGCCAATGCGATAATGCTTCTCGTGCTGATGATCGTCCTTGCGTTCACCAGCGCGTATAACCGGAGCCTCCGTTGGCATACCGGCTCTATCATGTTGGTAGGACATGCCGTCTTGTTCATTTCACTCGATCTTGTTTATTATTTTGGCAGTGCAGACGATCTGGTGAAAGACTTCCTCCTCGGCTGCATCACCATAGCGGCTCCTTTTCTGTTGGCCAGCCTCGTTCTTACTCTTCTTCATCGGGAGGACGCACGAGAGTATCGCGACGAGCCGGATTTTCCAGAGTTTTATTCGCTCGCCCACCGGCTTTTTAAAAATTTTTTCCGATGGCTTTGCTTACTTCTTGCAACGTTTGTCCTGATCCTGATAGGATTCTGTTTTTTTTCTGAACCTTCAAACCCTCTTCGCGTTCTTTACTTCAATCCTACGGTCTTGACACCGTTTGTCTTTTCGCTGCTTCTTGCTCTCGCATGGTTGGTTTTCCTCATGGCAAGGAGAGAACGGTTGCGCGAGATCCTGTCGTGGGCGCTCGTCTCTCCACTGGTCATCGGCATCGTTGCCGGCCTCCTCTGGCTTCTCCTGGATCAATCACTGATACCCTCGGTTCGAGTACCGCTGGTACTTCAAACGTTGATTCTCGTGGCAGTTCTCGCAGCGTTATTGGGTTTACGGCGGATGTACTACAACATCGAGTACACGATCTCTTCCATTAGCCCGTCGACGGCGCAGAGCGTGCTCGCGTTGCACGAAGCGCTGTACACCGCAGAAGGAGAAGACCGCGCGGCAGTCCTTCAGAGCATCGACCGGCATGTCGGCGGCGTTCGCGGCCGGAAACGGGGACTGCTGAACTTTCCGTTTGCCCTCATCGAATTCATGGCGCCGTTGTTCATCGGCATCCCCATCGCCTTTTCCAGTATGAGCGGAGAAGAGCGAAGGTATCTGTTGCGTAAAAAAATTCTGCGTCCACCGGGGGAACGACAACGCGCGCTCATCAAGACGCTGGCAGAGTCCATCTATAAGCTGGGGAATGCCGTCCACGCACTGGTGACGCTCGCCCACTATTCACACCTGAAAGCCCGGCAGCAGATCGGTTATGTCCCGCCGGATGCGCGCGACCGGCTTCAGGGAGATTATCCTTCCTCTCCTCCTCCTTTCGCGAGCATTGCACCGCTGCCCGATGGGCCGAAGCACCCTGCGAATTTCAAGCCGCAGGAACCCGCTCTGATCCGTCCATTGACTGCCCCGCGCGTGGTGACGCCCGTGTCTGAGCCAAGCATCCCCGGAGAAGTCGATTATCTCATCGTCGGTTCGGGGGCGGGTGGAGCGGTTGCAGCCTATCGCCTTGCCTGCAAGACGGGCGTTGACCCGGAACGCGTGCTGGTGGTCGAGCGGGGTCCTCGCTTTTCTCCGCTTCAGGATTTTAACGATGATGAGATGGAGATGGTCCGCAAGCTCTATAAAGAAGGTGGATTGCAGCAGACAAGGCGCTTCGACCTGATTGTGCTGCAGGGTGAATGTGTCGGCGGAACGACCGTGATCAACAATGCAGTCTGCTTCCCGATGCCGGACCAAATCCGGCAGATGTGGCAAGAGGAGTACGACCTTGACCTCTCGAGCCTTGAGGAGGAGTACAAGCGGATTGCCGACGAGATTGAGATCGAGGAGCTTTCGGATGATGGGATCAACCAGCGCGTCAAAGAGAAATTTTTGCAGGGAGTGCGTGCCTACAACCAGTCTTTGCAAAAAAACGAAAAGCTCGTTGAACAAAAACTGAAAACAAATTCCCGAAACGAGTACGGCGACGGCCTCTGGAATATCGGCAACAAGCGGATGCGGAAGAGGTCGATGCTCGAGACATACATTCCGTGGGCCGAAGCGCGCGGCGTGCAAGTGATTTCTGAAACAAGTGCAGTCCGGTTCTTGAAGGACGGGCGGAGGGCAACGTCGGTGTTGTTGCGTTCGGACCTCGGGAACACGAAGCGGGTTGCCGTGCGGAAGGCGGTGATCGTCGCCGGCGGCGTCATTGCCAGCAGCCATTTCTTGATGCGGAGCGGGGTAGTAGGAATGGTGGGGCAAGGGATGAGCTGCAACTTTGCTTTTCCCGTCGCTCTCGAATTTCCCGACCATCTCGACGCGTTTGACGGAGTGCAGATTACGTTAGGCGCGCTCGATCCGAATATTCGCGCGGTGTTCGAAACGTATTTCAATCCCCCGGGCTCGTTCGCTATTTCCCTTCCCTTCTATTTCGACCGCCTGCACAACACGATGAACGCATACCGCAGGATGGTGAACTTCGGTGCACTCGTCGGATCGGAACCGAACGGGCGCGTTGAACTTAAACAAAATTGGATTGATGGCCGCTCCTTCGACTGGAGCCTCGGGCAGCGAGATACAGAGCATATCAAATACGCATTGTCCACGCTGGTGGAACTAGGCAAATTCGCGGGTGCCGTGCGCGCAGTCCTTCCCCTGGAGCCGGGCATTGACCTTCCGTTAACCTCCGATGATATCGGAAAATTCCAGAACGCACTTCGTTCTTATCCGCTCCGCCAGAAGGACCTGCGGCTCACGACAGCGCACCCGCAAGGTGGCAACCGGATGATCGGCGAGCGATCCCGCCATCGGCGCACGCGCGTGGTGAATGGCGATTTCCGTGTCGAGGGGTTTGACAATGTGCTCGTCGCCGACGCGTCGCTTTTTCCAACGGGCATTACAATCAATCCACAGTGGACCATCATGGCTATGAGTTCCATGGCATCCGAGTTCGTGCCGTAAAGGATTGCACCGTTGAACACGCATCATCTCATTCTTCTTCACGGGATGGGGGATTTTGACCCCGAGAAAGATTTCTACACGCCCTTCCGTCAAAAGCTCGAGGGTGTTTTAAGAGAACAGGGGAACGTTCTTGACCAGATCGTCCGGATTCATCCAATTGATTATTCGGACGTCGCGCTCGATGCTAAGAAAGCAGTATTTAAGCGCGCCTTTCCTCAGTTTGGCATTCCGCCCAAGTGGTGGCAGGTCATCGGACTTCTCCGGTACTTTATGACCTTCTTCATTGGCGATGTGGTAATCTATGCCTCCTCCGAAGGCGAAAATCTGATCCGGGACAAAGTCTTTCACGATATCGATACAATTATTCAGGAGGACGCGGCAACATTTTCCATCGTCGCGCATAGTTTAGGGTCGGTGATTGCCTATGATTATCTCTACAATGTCTTCGGAAAGAACGAGGCTGAGCGACGGCGCGTTCGCGATGACGGGAAGCAACAACTCCGGCACTTCTTCACCATGGGTTCTCCCATCGGTTTTTTTCTCCTGCGCAGAACGGATCTTCTCGATGAGCAAAAGAGGAGCCTGCTTCCTAATCCCATAGGGCTCTCCGAGACCGGACACTGGTACAACTTCTATGACAAAGAGGATATTATCGCCTACCCGCTCAAAAACTTTTTCCCGACAATCGTTGAAGACGTGCAAGTCCAGACAGGCGACCTCGTGTACAACTCGCACATGGATTACTGGAAGGATGAAGAAGTGGCGGCGAAAATTGCCGACTGCTTGATGGCATAACAGAGGGAGAATGGAACAGTGAAATATCTCATCATCCTAAGCTTTCTTTTCGTTGGCGTGGGCTGTGCCATGTTTGAGCCCATCGGTGAGAATCTCGGAAAGGGCCTCGTGAGCGGGTTGGAACAAGGCGCCGATACGTTGGGCGGAAAGCTCGGCGGCGGTGTCGTAACGGGCTTGCGGGACTCGTTGACGAGCGCCGAAACACGACAGCGCCTTGCCTCACTTCTCACTCAGTTGGGAGACACGCTGAACGCGCAAGTTCGTTCGCTGAGAGATTCGCTCCTCGGCTCGTATCTGCGACTCTGGCTTCAAGAGGTACGGAACGACCTGTTGGGGCCGCAGACGCAGAAACAGGTAGCCGCATTGCGGGACGAGCTGCTCGGCGCGAACACACGGAAACAGATCGCCGCTCTTCGGAATGAACTGTTAGGTGATTCCCTGCGCGCGCAAGTGTCGCTCCTCCGCAATGAACTCTTAGGACCGACGACCCGCGCGGCGGTCGATTCGCTTGTGAACGAAGCTATAGAGTCAATTGCAAAAGGTTATCGGGAAAAAATCCGGCCGATTGCGCGTGAAGAGGAAACGTGGCTCCAAAGAAATGTAACGGAAGTGCTTCTGGTGATCGGCCTCATCGTCGCCGCGTTGCTCGCCTTTGGCGCTTACCTGTATGTCGTAAAACAACGGTATCGAAAAGTCATCGGTGTGGTAGCGGGGCAGATCGAAACGATGGAAGACAAGAAGCTGCATGAACACCTGACGAAACAGATCAGCGAGAAAGCCATGCGGGAAGGGGTTGAAGTGCAG
>CAYJSZ010000032.1:0-22253 GCA_964372545.1 uncultured Ignavibacteriaceae bacterium | reverse complement strand
TCGCCACTCACATACTAAAACTCATCCGTCCGTAGAGAAACCGTCCGTTAAACCCAAACGGGGAAATTCTCCGGTTGTACGGAAAGGTGCCGCTGTTGGAGGTTGCTGCGATGTTCTCGTCAGGATAGATGTCGAGCAGATTGTTGGCGCCGGCTGAAAACGTCAGCGCATTGCTCAGGCGGTACGAGACATCGATATCCGTCAGCCACCTCGCGCTGAAGGTCTGGTCGTTCACACCCGTCGTTTGCCCCGTCGGAATGGGCTGAATAAACGTTGTCTCGCCGAACCGGATCTGCTTCACCGTCATTCCGAACGCCCCCATGCTATAGTTGACCGAGAGGTTGATGTTGTCCTTGGGCTGCGAGACCTCGATTCGACCTTTCTCCACCCGACTGAACAGCGTCTCCTCGAAACCCGCAAGCTGAGGCGGTGTGGGACTCACACGAGTGACCTCAGTCTTGTTCTGATTGTAGCCGGCTGTGAGTTTGACAATTCCCAACTCGCCTAACTCCATCGCATAGCGAGCAATCACGTCGACGCCCTGAGTCTTCGTGTCGATGGCGTTGGTGAAGAATCTTCCGGCGCTCGCGCCGAACGGCAGCAGCATATCGCGAACGCGCGTTTGCGTGAACGTCTCGGAAAATGCGATTCGATCTTTGATCGTGATCTGGTAGTAGTCGACCGTGAGCGAGAAGTTTCGAATCGGCTCGGCGGTGAAGCCGGCGCTCAGGTTGAGCGACTTTTCAGGCTTGAGCTCTTTAGCGCCGAGGGTCTTTGCCTCGTCTGTGTTCACGGGAAATGTTCGCACGTCGAACGGCCGAAGCTCAGTACCAACGGTAATGAACACCGTCGAGGTGGCTGAGAAGTATGATTGTGCAAGAGCCGGGGCGCGGAAGCCCGTGCTCGCCGCCGCTCGTATTCCAAAATTGTCCATCACATTGTAGCGCGCCGCCACCTTGCCGTCGACATTTGCACCGAAGTCGCTGTAGTTTTCAAACCGGCCCGCAACGCTCATCAGCATGTTCGACATGACGTTGCTCTCGAGGTCGGCATAGAGCGCAACATTCGTGCGCGTCTGGTCGGTGGCATCTTTCGGGCGGAAGCCGGGAAAAACCTGCGCGCCGACGGCTGAGCGTCTGCCTGCGTTCGGCCCGTCTAAAATCGACACGCCGCCGTCGATGTACGAAGCGCGGTCTCCTTCTACTATCGCATAGTTCTCAAACCGAACCTCCGCGCCGACCGCTGCACTTACCGGAGACGCCAGACCCCAATCGAACGACCTGAAGAGGTCGAACGTGATGCTCGTCTGGTTGTACTTCAGCGTCCCGGCGTTGAATTCTCGCGGGCTTGCGAGGCCCATCGAGACATTAACGCTGTTCGTGATGTCGAAGCGGAACGAATTGCCGCCGTAGATGCCGCTCAAATCCCACACCCAATCCGACCACGATCCCTTCAGACCGAGGGCAAGCGAACGGTCGTTGACGGTCGTGTTGATGTACGGGAGGAAGCCGTTGGGGTACATTGCACGGACAGTCCGGTCGTCGAGCGAGCGGCGGAAGAACCCTGCCGCTTTGCCCGACCGCCAGTTGAAACCGCCGAAGGAATACAGGCTGATGTCGTCCGTGAGCTGGTAGTTGCCGTTGTAGAAGATTGTATGGTCGCGCGAATCCGAATCTCCTAACCAATGATTTAGCCGGTTGATCGTTGTCTCACGCGGGTCGGGCGTGCCTCCCGAGGTCACCAGCCGTCCATCCGGTGCGGTCTGGAAGTATTGCTGGCGTGGATCCGGGCGCGTGCGGTTTGTACCGTTTCTGTTGCGATATTCGCCGGTCACATGCATGGAACCTTTGTCTCCTAACTCGAAGCCGAAGTTCGTTTCCAACTGGGCGACACGCCCGTCACCCTCTTTCGTTTGGCCGACCATGCTTGAGAAGCGCGGCTGGAGGTCTTTTTTCAGAATCAGGTTGATGACGCCGGCGATGGCATCCGAACCGTACTGCGCTGCGGCGCCATCCCTCAGCACTTCGATACGCTCGATCGCGCCCGAGGGAATCGAGTTGAGGTCAACGCTGACTGAACCGTGTCCTATTGTTTCATTGACATGCAGAAGCGCCGTGTTGTGGCGTCGTTTGCCGTTCACGAGCACGAGCGTGTGGCTCGGACCAAGCCCTCGCAGCGTTGCCGGCCGGACGTGGTCGCTTCCATCAGAAACAGTGGGGCGAGGGAAGTTGAACGATGGCACAGCCATCTGGATCATTTGGGCGATCTCGGAGTGCCCGCTCTGTCGGATCTCGGCGGCGGAGAGGACATCAATCGGCACGGGGGAATCGAGGGCAGTGCGGTCTGCACGACGCGTTCCCGTCACGACAACTTCGCTCAGTCCGATGAGATTCTCTTCGAGTTCAAAGTTCTTTGTCACGCTGCCTCCGCTCTCAACAGAAATTTTCTCGCGGATCGGATTGTACCCCACAAAACTAATCTGGATGTCGTACGTTCCGGGTTTGAGGCGCAGGCGATACGTTCCGTCACGTTGCGTAGCCGTTCCGTATTGCGTTCCGAGCACGGTAATATTGACGCCCGGCAGTGGCGATTTTGTTTTTGCATCGGTTACAGACCCCGACAAACTTCCCATCTCCTGTGCGCCGAGTGCCGCAATGAGCGTACACAATGCCAAAAGAATTAACCATCCCCTTTGAGCGATAGATAGAAACATATCTCCTCCTTTGTGCAGTGGGTTGATGGACGAACAACCTTTAAATTTTGTACGAATGTAGCGAAGCCAATGAAGAAAGTCAAGAGGGTAAGCTCTCGGATGACTCATAAAAAAGGTAACCGAAAGCGATTTGGAAATGAGTCGTTGCCTCATAATTTATGTAACCCAAGAGAAAGGGTGGATTATGATGAGCAACGCATCGAAGCGCGAGTACCTTAACAACATTCGAACGCGATATCAGGCCGGGCCGAAGGGGGTCAAGACGATGATCTTGGCTGAATTTTGCCGGGTCTGTGGCTACAACCGCAAGTATGCTATCCGACTGCTCAGTGCAAAGCGTCGATCAGCCACAGGTGGGGGAACGTGCCGCGCAGGGCGTAAAGCGGTCTACCAACACCCGGAACTCATCGACTTCCTCAAACGGCTCTGGATCGCCAGCAACCTCGCCTGTGGCAAACGCCTCAAAGCAATGATCCCACTGTGGCTTCCGCACGACGATTACGATCTTAGCGACGAGGTCAAGACGTTGGCCCTCACGATCTCTGCTGCAACCATTGATCGATTGTTGGCTCCTGTGCGACACCGCTATACCAAAACGGGACTCGCAACCACGCGACCAGGCTCCTTACTCAAGAAGCATATCCCCATCAGAACCAATCAGTGGAATGAACGCACACCCGGCTTCTTGGAAGCCGATAGCGTTGCTCACTGTGGTTCCTCGATGGCTGGAATGTTCGTTTTCACCGTCAATACGGTGGATCTTGCTACTGCCTGGACCGAGCAGCGGGCCGTCTGGGGAAGGGGTGAACAGGGGGTCTTAGCTGCTCTCAAGTCTGTGGAAGCTGCCCTCCCGTTTCGTCTCCGCGGCTTCGACTCCGACAACGGTGGTGAGTTCCTCAATTGGACCATCCTCAAACACTTCCAACACCGTCATCGTCCTGTTGTCTACACCCGATCACGGGAATACCACAAGAACGATAATGCACACATCGAAGGAAAAAACTGGACCATCGTTCGCCAATACCTCGGCTATGATCGATTTGATGATCAACGGATCGTCGCGCTGCTCAATGACCTCTACTCGAACGAATGGCGCCTCTTCCTGAACTTCTTCTTCCCCTCCGTCAAATTACAATCCAAACACCGTGTAAAATCCAAAACCATCAAAAAACATGATCTGCCCAAAACTCCCTTCCAACGACTGCTCGCTTCCAAGGCCCTCTCAAACACCAAAAAAAAGAACTCCAAAAACTCTTCGACTCGCTCAACCCCTTTCAACTTCAGAAGATTGTTAAAAAGAAAATCCGTACTATCCTCCAGTATGCTACTCCCCCTAATCAACAACTCAAACGATCAGCCTAACTCTCAAGACCTTGGGTTACATTCTATTTTGAGGCAACAGGTCGGAAACAAAAAAGCCTTCGGACTTTCCTCCAAAGGCTTCTCTTGAAAAGACAGTTGTGTTATTTCAAGTTGTTGATTGCGTCTTGCAGACCTTCTTGAAACTTCTCCGCCGCATTGTCGAAGAGATTGATGCTCCGCTTCGCATACTTCTTGTCGCCTTCTGTCGACGGCTGGCTCGCCGTGATCGTGAGGTACTTCGACTGGTTCTTCGCCTCCTTGACGTCGAAGAAGTACGTGATCTTTCCCGCCTTCACAACTTTGGTGTAGATGGCGTTCGGCATAGAACTACCCTCCTTTGGAGATGGTGGATTAGTGGATCGGTCTTGCGACCGGTGGATTAGATAATCGTTCCTCAACTCGCAGAGGAAACGATGCGGGATATTAAGGCTTCTTGGCGAATTTGTCAAGCCCTAAAAACAGAAAGCCCTTCCGTTGGTGAAACGACGGAAGGGCTTTGACTACCAGACCTTCCGAAGGTTGAGGACCTTCAAAAGGTCACCTTCAGTTGTGGCTTAGTACATGTCGCCGCCCATGCCGCCATGGGGCATAGGAGAAGCGGCTTTTTCCTTCTCCGGTTTCTCCACGATTGTCGCCTCGGTCGTCAACAACAAGGACGCGACGCTGGCGGCGTTCTCCAGAGCCACCCGGGCAACTTTCGTCGGGTCGATTACCCCCGCTTTGATCAGGTTTTCTTCCTTTTCGGTTTGGGCATTGAATCCAAAGTCATCTTTGCCGTCTTTGACTTTGTTGACCACGACCGACCCTTCGAGTCCTGCATTTTGGACAATCTGACGGATCGGCTCTTCCAAGGCACGGCGAACGATTTCAACGCCGATCTTCTGGTCTTCGTTTTCGGTCTTCACTTTGTCCAGGTCATTCAGGCAACGGATGTACGCTACACCGCCACCGGGGACGATGCCCTCCTCGACGGCTGCACGGGTGGCATGAAGCGCGTCCTCGACACGAGCCTTCTTTTCCTTCATCTCCAATTCAGTTGAAGCTCCAATTTTCAATACTGCAACGCCTCCGGAGAGTTTTGCGAGACGCTCCTGGAGTTTCTCCTTATCGTAGTCCGATGTCGTCTTATCGATCTGCTGCTTGATCTCATTGATGCGCTTCTTGATTTCGTCTTTCTTCCCGGCTCCTTCGACGATGGTTGTATCGTCCTTGTCGATCGTAACACGCTTGGCCGTTCCGAGGTAGGAGAGCTGAGCATTTTCCAGCTTGAAGCCTTTCTCTTCTGAGATCACCGTTCCGCCGGTGAGAATGGCGATATCCTCGAGCATCGCCTTTCGACGGTCGCCGAAGCCCGGCGCCTTGACCGAACAAACGCGCAAGGTACCACGCAGCTTGTTCACAACCAACGTGGCAAGAGCTTCGCCTTCGACCTCCTCAGTAATAATGAGGATGGAACGGCCGGCTTGAGCGATCTTTTCGAGAATCGGCAGCAAGTCCTTCATCGCGCTGATCTTCTTGTCATGGATCAGGATGTAGGGATCCTCAAGGGCGGCCTCCATCGTCTCAGCATCCGTTACAAAGTAAGGCGAGAGATAGCCACGGTCGAACTGCATTCCCTCGACCACCTCTAAGGTCGTCTCTGTGCCCTTCGCCTCCTCAACTGTGATCACGCCATCCTTACCGACCTTCTCCATTGCATTGGCAATCAACTCACCGATACTCCGGTCGTTGTTGGCAGAAATGGAACCCACCTGAGCGATCTTCTCTTTGTCGTCGCCAACCATCTTGCTCAGAGACTTCAGGCTCTCGACGACCTGCTTTACAGCAAGGTCGACTCCCCGCTTCAAGTCCATTGGGTTGGCGCCGGCAGTGACATTCTTCAAGCCCTCACGAATGATCGCCTGGGCAAGAACAGTTGCTGTCGTCGTACCATCGCCGGCAACATCGGAAGTCTTCGAAGCAACCTCTCGAACCATCTGTGCACCCATGTTCTCGATCGGGTCGGAAAGCTCGATTTCCTTCGCAACCGTTACACCATCTTTTGTGATTGTCGGTGGACCAAATTTCTTGTCGATGACAACGTTGCGGCCTTTCGGACCCAACGTTACTTTTACAGCGTCAGCGAGCTGATCGACGCCACGCTTCAACGCAGCCCGCGCTTCCGCATCAAATCGAATGAGTTTCGCAGCCATAGTTTTTCACTCCTTTATGTTGAACTCTTTTTTTGGCCACTAAGACTCCAAAACACGAAGAGGAGATCATAACTTTTCTTTGTGCCTCGGTGCCTTCGTAGCATAAGCTTTACTTGTTCGGCATGAGGGCGAAAATGTCGCTCTCGCGCATGATCAGTAGTTCTTCACCATCGATTGTTACCTCGGTTCCCGAGTATTTCCCGTACAGCACGCGATCACCGACCTTCACTTCCATCGGGATTAGTTTCCCGTCATCAGACGTCCGACCCGGACCTGCGGCAATAACCTCGCCCCACACTGGTTTCTCTTTGGCAGTGTCGGGAACGATAATACCGCCCTTGGTCTTTTCTTCAGCCTTCGAGGGCCGAACGACCACGCGATCTGCCAATGGCTTCAGTTGCATAGAACCTACCTCCTTTGTAAAAGATTGAATTGTAAAGGTTTACAGTTGGTAAATCTAAGGATTAGCACTCTCTCTAAAAGAGTGCTAATAATATACGAGGGAAAGGGCGGTTTGTCAAGGGGGATTATAGCCTTCTACTACTATGACATATTCCCCTTTTGGGGACTTAGAGGATATGACCGCTAATACATTCTCGACGGAACCCCGGGTGATCTCCTCGAATTTCTTCGTAAGTTCCCGTGCAACAACCACCTGGCGGGTACCCCAGTGTGTCGAGATTTCGGTCAGGGTTTTGACAACCCTGTGGGGAGATTCATAGAGGATAATTGTGCGAGGCTCAAGCCGGAGAGCTTCCAACTTTGTTTTGCGTCCTTTCTTTTGGGGGAGAAAACCTTCAAAGATAAAACGATCAGCCGGAATTCCGCTGACCACAAGCGCAGCTGTGAAAGCCGTTGGTCCCGGAATTGGCACTATGGGGATTCCTTTTTCAATGGCTGCGCGGACGAGGAAAAACGCCGGATCGGAGATCCCCGGCGTGCCTGCATCGGAGACAACGGCGATGGATTGGCCGCCCAGCAACTTTTGAATGAGATCGGGAGCCCGTTGCCGTTCGTTGTAGCTGTAGTAGCTCACCATTGGCTTGGAGATGTTGTAGCGTTCAAGCAGGATTTTGGTCTTGCGGGTGTCTTCTGCGGCAATAAGATCGACGCTCGAAAGAATCCTGACAGCTCGGTACGTGATGTCTTCCAAATTGCCGATGGGCGTGGAGACAACATAGAGGGTGCCGGGCGAAGCAGGATTTTCCATGTTCAATTTCGAAATTCCCTAGATTCCCCAGTCGCGCACGTAACGGAAGTCGACGTTGAGTGTCCGGTACGATATCTTGGCGATGATGGGCGGACGGCGCTTGTATTGGTTCTTGCGTACCATCGTCCGAACCTGCTGGATGAAGTCTGAAGCAAACCCAAGCTTCTGCAACTCCTCATCATTCCGGCGCTCATCAATCATCTGATACAGCAGCGCATCAAGCTCGCGATAGGAAATGCCGAGTTCATCTTCATCCGTTTGGCCCTCCCACAGATCGGCCGTCGGTTTCTTGTCAATGATGTTCTGCGGAACCCCAAGCGATGCAGCGAGCTGCCAGACCTGCGTTTTATAGAGGTCGCCAATCGGATCCAATGCGCACGCAGTGTCGCCATGAATTGTTCCGTAACCAACCATCAACTCGGTCTTGTTGCTCGTGCCAACCACCAATGCCCGCTCACGCGCTGATATATCGTAGAGCACAATCATCCGCATACGCGCCATAACGTTGCCGCGCCGGACGTTATCGGTAATTCGATACTTTTCACAGTACGCATCGACCATTGGAGAAATATCGATTGTCTCGCTCTTGATTCCCAACTCCCGCACCACAAGCTCTGCATCGCGAATGCTGTCGGAGCTGCTCGTCTTATACGGCATAATGATGCCGAAGGTATTTTCCTTGCCGAGAGCTTTTGCCGTGAGATATGCGGAGACGGCGGAGTCCACACCGCCGGAAACTCCGATAACGCCTTTTCCGAAGCCCGCATTCTGGGTCTCGTCATGAATGAACTGCACCAGCAGCTCTTTCACCAGATCCATGTTGAGCTTTAATGAGCCCGGATGATCACCGCGCGCTGTTTCCATAGTGAGCCAAACCTTCCGAAGGAAATCGTTTGAGGAGAAGAGGTAGAACCCTCGGAAGGTTCTCCATTATTCTCTATTCTCCTTCTCGAATCTCCTTCAATGCATGCCGGATGATGGAGATTCCCTCATCGACTTCTGAAGTTTTAAGCGTGAGCGGCGGTCGGAAACGAATCGACCGGTCGCCGCATCCGATGAGGATCAGTCCCTCCTCATACGCCTTACTTCGTAACTGATCTCTGTTTTGTGCCGAGTCCAAATCGATCGCACACAGCAATCCTCGCCCACGGCCATTGGTGACCAGTTCAGGAAATTCCTGCTCAAGCCCCTGGAGATGCTTCAACAAATATGCACCGACCTGGGCGCTATTTTCGACAAGCCTCTCCTCCTCGATGATCTCCAAGACCTTTGTAAATCGCACCATGTCAACGAGGTTGCCGCCAAACGTTGAATTGATACGGCTGGGCTTGTGGAACACGTTTTCCAGCACATCATCAATCCGTGTGCTGCTCATAAAGCCGCAGATCTGTGTTTTCTTCCCGAACACACACAGATCCGGCTGCACGAAGTGCTCGTGCGCCCACATCTTGCCGGTAATTCCGATGCCCGTCTGCACCTCGTCAAAAATCAGGAGGATCTCATTCTCATCACAGATCGCACGAAGCTCGGCGAGGAACTCCTTTCGGAAATGATTGTCGCCGCCCTCGCATTGGATCGGCTCAACGATCAGTGCAGCAAGGTCATCGGGATTGCCGATGATAGCCTGCCTGATCTGCTGGAGCGCAAGCGCTTCTTCTTTCTTAACCAGCTCAAGGTTTTCGTCGTTGAGCGGGAATTTGATGACCGGATTATGAATGCGAGGCCATTTGAACTTTGGGAAATAGTTCGTCTTGACCGGATCAGTGTTCGTCAATGAAAGTGTGTACCCGCTTCGACCATGGAACGCTTTTCGAAAATGCAGTACCTGCCAGCCGCGTTCTTCTGTGTAGCCCTTCACAAAGTTTTTCCGCACCTTCCAGTCAAATGCCGTCTTGATGGCATTCTCCACTGCCAGTGCCCCCCCATCAATGAAGAATACATACGGCAAATACTGTGGCTTGGCTACCCGCGCAAATGTTTCGACGAACTCCGCCATCTCTACAGTGTAGGCATCTGAATTCGACGGCTTGTTCACGGCGACGCGGGCAAGCTTATCGAGAAACTCCGGCGTTGTCATTTTGGGATGGTTGAGTCCGACGGAGCCGGAAGAGAAAAACGTGAAGAAATCGAGATACCGCTTGTTGAAGCGTGAGTCGTAGATGTACGCGCCTTGACTTCGCCTCAAATCGACGACGAGGTCGAAGCCATCGACCAGCATATGTTTCGCGAGCGTCGCATGGACTTCGGTCGGAGGAACTCTAACAGGATTTGTGGTTGTCGGCTTCTCTCCGGGCAGACTCTGCTCAGGCTTTTTCATGATGTCCTGTGCAGAAGTCTTGAGAGGAATAACCTTCTCTCGAATCGTTTCTGACATGATGCACCTCTTGGTTTTCTGAAGTGTGATTGAATTCGTTCCATCGGTACAATCACACCCTTAGAAAAACTCCTGGTGCTCGTAGAGCTGTATGATAAAAGGGCGGCCGGTCATGATTCAGTTCTGCGCGTTATCGATTTGGGCGCGCTGGAGTTTACCGCTGTAATCAACGTAGACGGTTTTCCATTCCGTGAAGAAATCGTACACGGTCCAGCCTCCTTCGCGATGGCCGTTGCCGGTTTCTTTGACGCCACCGAACGGCATGTGGGCTTCTGCTCCGATCGTCGGCGCATTGATGTAGGTGATGCCGGCTTTGAGATCACGGATTGCTCGATAGGCGTTGTTGATATCCTGCGTGTAGATTGAAGAAGAAAGGCCGTACGTCGTGTTGTTTGCAACACTCACTGCTTCTTCGAGTGACCGAACTTTGATCACGGAAAGAACCGGTCCGAAGATCTCTTCTTTCGCCACGCGCATCTCCTGCATCACGTCCGCGAGAACTGTTGGCTCATAGAACCAGCCTTTCGAAAGTCCATTGCCCGATGCAATCTTTCCACCCGTAAGAAGCTTTGCCCCTTCATTCCGTCCTATCTGGACATACGAATCAACCGTCTTGCGCTGACTCTCATTCACACACGGACCGACATCGACCTTCTCATCTAACCCGTTCCCCAGTCGAAGCTTCTTTGCCTTGTCAACAACCATCGAGAGGAACGTGTCGTAGACTTTGTCGTGGATGATGAGACGACTGGTGGCGGTGCATCGCTGCCCCGTCGTGCCGAACGCGCCCCACAACACGCCTTCAAGCGCCAGTTCAAGATTTGCATCGTCCATCACGATTTGTGCGTTCTTGCCACCAAGCTCGAGCGAAACCCGCTTCAAGGTTCGGCTTGCAACTTCCGAGATCTTTTTGCCCACCGAGGTCGAGCCCGTAAAGCTGATAAGGTCCACGTCAGAATGATCCACCAAGGCCATACCCACGTCGCCGCCGCCACCATGAACGATATTGACGACACCTTCCGGAACCCCCGCTTCGGCCAGGATTTCCACGAGCGCCGTCGCTGTCGCAGGCGTATCCGAGGCCGGCTTGAAAACCACCGTGTTACCACACACGAGAGCCGGGAAGATTTTCCAGGTCGGGATTGCCATCGGGAAATTCCACGGTGTAATGATCGCCGCCACCCCGACCGGCATTCGGATGCCCATGTTGAATTTGCTGGGGAGCTCCGACGGAACCGTGTGGCCAAAGAGGCGGCGGCCCTCTGACGCAGCGTAATAGGCTGTATCAATCCCTTCCTGGACGTCGCCGCGTGTCTCAAGAAGAACTTTGCCCATTTCCTGCGTCATCTGCCGCGCAAGCTCTTCCTTGCGCGCCGTCAGCAGATCACCGACTTTGCGTATGATATCCCCACGCTTCGGGGCGGGCACAAGGCGCCACGATTCGAAGGCCTTACGCGCGGCTTTCACCGCTTCATCGACATCCTCTTTTCTTGAGAGAGGAAACGTCCCGAGCACTTCGTCCCAGTTAGCGGGATTGCGGTTCTCAAATGTTTTCCCGGACTTTGCATCCACCCAGTTGCCGTTAATGTAGTTTTGGAATATCTTTGGCATAACGAATCCTCTTTATATCATAACCCAACCTGCTCAAAAATATAATCAACATTCTTCACACTTTTCTGAAGGTCAAATAATTCATTGAGTTCCAGATCAGACAGATGCTTTTTGACTTCACCATTCTGCGCTACGAGTTCTTTAAAGTTCTGTTTCGTCTCCCACGCCTGCATTGCCTTCTCCTGAACAACTCGATAGGCGTCTTCCCGCCTCATTCCTTTTCTTGCCAATGCGAGCAAAACGGCTTGCGAGAAGATCAAGCCGTTCGTCAGGTTCAGATTCCGCTGCATGTTTTCAGAATAGACCTCAAGTTGCTTTACAATCTTCGTAAACTCAGCGAGCATGTAATCCAAAAGAATGCAGCTATCGGGAATGATGATGCGCTCCACAGACGAATGCGAAATATCCCGCTCATGCCAGAGGGCAATGTTCTCCATCGCTGCCAACGCATTGCCTCGCAGTACTCTCGACAACCCTGCAATCCGTTCGCACGCAATCGGGTTGCGCTTGTGCGGCATCGCGGAAGAACCCTTTTGACCTTTGGAAAAGAATTCTTCAACTTCTAAGACTTCCGTCTTCTGAAGATGACGAATCTCTGTCGCAAACTTCTCAAGCGAGCTGCCGCAGACTGCGATGGCGTTCATGAACTCCGCGTGCCGGTCGCGCTGCAGGATTTGCGTCGAGATCGGAGCCGGCTTCAGCCCTAGCTTTTCACACACGTAACGTTCAACAGATGGATCAACATGTGCGTATGTGCCAACCGCTCCCGAGATTTGCCCTACCGAGATTGTCTCCCGTGCTGTTCGTAATCGATCGATGTTCCGCGTCGTTTCAGCATACCAGAGCGCTAGTTTCAGACCGAATGTGACCGGCTCTGCGTGGACTCCGTGTGTTCGACCCACCATCACCGTGTATTTGAATTCCTTCGCGCGCTTTGCCAGAACTTCGTTGAGCTTTCCCAGCCCCTTCAACAGAAGCTCGGCGGACTGCTTCATCTGCACTGCCAGCGCAGTGTCAAGCACATCCGACGAGGTCATGCCGAAATGGATGAAACGCGACTCGGGTCCAACGTGCTCTCCGACGTTTGTGAGAAAGGCGATAACGTCGTGTTTGACTTCCCGCTCAATTTCCAGCACGCGTGCGACATCGAATTTCGCTTTCTTCCGAATCGCCTCTACCGCATCGGGCGGAACAACACCGAGCTTTGCCTGGGCTTCGCAGGCAAGGAGTTCGATCTCCAGCCAGATGCGAAATCTGTTCTCCTCCGCCCAAATGTTGCTCATCTCCGGGCGCGAATAGCGAGCGATCAAGGTTGCTCTCCGTTATGTCGGACGGCGTTCAAGTGTGAGGTTCAAGTCGAGGGTTTTGCGATCGCGATAGACTTTGAGCTTCACCACGTCACCTGCGCGAGCATCGACCAGGATCGCGACCAGGTCCTGCTCGGAATTCAGCCTCGTGCCGTTCGCTTCGAGAATAATATCTCCGACCTTCAGGCCCGACTTTCCCGCCGGGCTGTTCGGTGAGACATCGCTGACGATGATGCCTTCTATCTTCGAAAGGCCGAAGTATCGCGCCACGCGAGCATCCACCGACTGCGACTCGAACCCCGTCCAAAAATCCCGCGTTACTTTTCCCTTGGCTCGAAGCTCCGCAACGACCTTCTTCACTTTGTTGATCGGAATGGCAAAGCCGTAGCCGACATAGGTTTCGCTTCTGCCGCCGGTGTAAATGAGCGTGTTCATCCCGATCACTTCACCGAGGCTGTTGACCAGAGGACCGCCGCTGTTGCCGCTGTTGATCGCCGCATCGGTTTCAATCATCTCCTTGTAAACACGATTATCCGTGCGGCCCAAGTTCATTCCGACGGAGCTGACCACCCCCACCGTCACTGTTGGCTTGTCGTTGATCTCGAACAGACCGAACGGATTCCCGAGCGCAATTACCCATTCCCCGATCATGATATCGTCAGAGCTCCCTAACGACACATACGGCAAATTCTTTGCGTCGACTTTTACCAGGCAGACATCCGTGAGCTGATCTGTTCCGACAATTTCGGCTTTCAGTTTTTCACCCCCGGTGAGGGTAACCATGATCTCCTTGGCATTCCCCGCTACATGGTCATTCGTGATGATGTACCCATCCGGCGAAATGATGAAGCCCGAGCCGAGGCCTTTCACTTGCTGTTGATAGGTCCGGTCACCAAAGAAGCGCTTGAAGATAGGGTCATTGAGCATAAACGAATCAAAGAACGGATCGCGAAACTGCCTTACCTCAATGACATTGATACCAACAACTGCCGGACTCACTCTCGCCACGGCGCGGGTGATGGCGTTTTCCCGCGTACTGGTGATGGGATCCTGACCTCTCGTTGGCGCATCTCTTTTTTCGTAAGACGCCTGCGACAACTCGGTAACATTCTCGACCGCTTCGTTCAACGGCGGGGCAGCCTGTGATGGCTTGATGGCATAGCCAATCCACATGCCCATGAGGAGGGGGATAAATAGAATGACCAGCAATTTCGCCAGTGTGCTCATAACGCCTTTCTCACAGAATGAACTGACCCTTGTTTGAACATTCCCAGGACACTGTCACTATGACTCATCAACAGAACAACACTTAACACTGCGGCAAAGATGCGGTAATCGTCCGAGCTGGTGTGCGAGAACATTACCGCCTGGAGCCAGGATGAAGGCGCGGTGAACAGTGCGACCGGTGTGAAGACGCTCGACAACACATTGGCCGTCACGATATCCCTTTTCCAGCGATTGAACAGAAGCCATGACAAACACCAGACAATAGTATAGCTTACTCCGATTCCGAAAAAACCACCGGCTGCTGTAGCAAGTCCGCGACCACCTTTGAACCGCAGCCAGACCGGATAATTGTGTCCGGTGATCGCTCCCAACATCCCAACGGCGCCTACCCAAAACGGCGTTCCCAGGAACTGCAAGGCGATCCAAGTGACTGCCAATCCTTTCAGCCCATCCAGAACGCCGACCGCAATGCCCAACCACTTCGACCGGGTAACGCTGAAGACGTTGAACGCACCGACATTGCCGCTTCCAGATTCCTGGATGTTAATCCCGGCCTTTTGTCTTACGATAAGATAGGCTGTCGGGATACATCCAGCGCAATAACCTGCAAGAAAGCTAATCAGATAGTAAAGCACCGGCAGAAGTATCTCTTGTGGCTGACCTTTCAAGAAGCGGAATGAAATTCTGGAGCAGAAGAAAAGTACCGAAAAAGGGGTCGAGAAGCAAGGTAGAGGATGGTGGGATAATGATGAAAATGTTTTGAAAAGGAGAAATTATTCCATTACTCCACTATTATTTACGTACTCTCATTCTCCCTTTGCATCGCGTGACATCAAGTCTTGAGTCGCTCTGCGCGCATCCTTGCCTTCGAAGAGAACGCGATGCACTTCCGTGATGATCGGAAGCTCCACGTTGTATTTCTTTTCGAGATCGAGCGCCGACTTTGCCGTCGCGACACCTTCCGCCACCATCACCATTTCCTTCAGCACATCGTTTAACTTTCGCCCCTTTCCTACTTGTTCACCGACATAACGATTGCGGCTGTGGCGGCTCATGCACGTCACGATCAGGTCGCCTACACCCGAGAGACCTGCGAACGTTCGCGGCTGTGCACCGAGCTTGACGCCCAGCCGGGTAATCTCGTAAATTCCGCGGGTCATAATGGCCGCCTTCGTGTTGTCGCCGAACCCTGCGCCGTCGCTGATGCCCGCTGCAACGGCGATGACGTTTTTCAAGGCGCCGCCTAATTCTACGCCGCGAATATCGTCGTTCAGGTAAACACGGAAGTACGGCGTCATAAACGCATCCTGTACCACCTTCGCCGTTTTTTCTTTGAACGAGGCTGCTACCACGGCGGTTGGAATTTGTCGCGAAACTTCCTCCGCATGGCTTGGCCCGGAAAGAATGGCAAGGTTGTCTTTCTTCTCGTGTTCCAGTACGTCGATCATGACTTCGGACATCGTCATGTAGGTCGTGTTTTCGATTCCTTTCGCGACGTTGCAAAGGATCGTGTGGGTGAGGTCGAGATGAGCAATGCGTTCGATAACCGACCGGAGGAATTGCGACGGCACCGCCGCAACGATCAGGTCGCGCTTAGAACATGCGGCCTCTATGTCGGTAACGATGTGGAGCAATGGTGGAAGGAAAATACCGGGAAGGAACTGCAGGTTTTCATGTTTCTCCTGCATGACCGCCGCCTGCTCTTCTTTGTACGTCCACAACTGGACTTCATGTCCATTATTGACAAGGATAAGGGCTAACGTCGTGCCCCAACTTCCGGCACCGAGGACGGTAATCTTCATGGGCGGCGAATGGCTTTGTGAACGAGAACCTCGTGTGCGTGGAGGGACAGCCGATACGTACGCGGATTAGGAATCGGACTGACGGTCTCGTGAGAACGAGGTGATTTTCTTCTCCGTTCCCTCCAGCAACCGTTTGATATTGGCCCGATGGGAATAGAGAAGAAGTACAGCGACCGCGATTGCAAAATAGATGAGGGTATTATAACTGCGGATTTCATCGCCGAAAATATTTTGACGCACGAACATGGACAGCGGGAAGGTGATCGCCGCGGCCACCGAACTGAGCGAGATGTACTGCCAAGCCAAAAAGACAAGAAAAAAAACTCCTATACAGATCGCAAACTCTGTCGGCGCGAGGCCGATGAGCATCCCCGACGACGTCGCTAAACCTTTTCCACCGCGAAAGCCTGCAAAGACCGTCCAGATATGCCCAATGACCGCTGCGGCGCCGCAAATAATTTGAATGACGGTGAAGTCATCGAACGGAGTGCGGTTGTAGAACGGCAACGTTGGATCCCAGAACAGTCGCGCAACTATGACGGTTGCAATGACGCCTTTGCCGATGTCAATCAGGGTTACCAAGAGTCCGGATTTCCATCCGAGCACGCGGAACACATTTGTTCCGCCTGCATTCCCACTTCCCTTCGTCCGGATGTCGAACCCATGCTTCCACTTCGAAAGCATGATACTCGTCGGAATCGAGCCGACGATGTAGCTCAGTAAAATGACGATGAACAGGTTAATCAATTTTCTCGCTCCTTGAGGCAACCCTGACAAGCAGGGGACAAAATAGGAAGTTCAGGTTAAAAAAGCAACCTTGACAGTGAAATCGAACGATTTTACGCCGTTCCTTTCCTTGCCCAGCGCTCCGCAATCAGATTCCCAAGTTCCAGATCTTCATCGGTCGTGATCTTGATGTTGTCGTAATTCCCTTCGATAATCCTGACCTTGATGCCAAGCCGTTCGACCAGCGCCGCTTCATCGGTCGAATAGAATCTCTCTTTCTTCGCTCGTTCGAATGCATTCAGCAGAATGCCGGCCTTGAACGCCTGCGGCGTTTGCACCAGCCAGAGCGCGGAACGGTCGAGTGTTTGATCGAAGAAGCCACCGCCGCTTGAGCGGCGAATCGTGTCTTTCGGCTGGACAGCAAGCACAGCCGCGTCAAACTCGCGGCACGCTTTGATGAGTAGACTGATGCGCTTGGGCTCAATGAACGGACGGACGCCATCATGCACTACCACAATATCAGAATCTTTCAGCACCAGCTTGCTCAGCGCATAGGAGACAGAATCCTGTCGCTTTTTACCGCCGACGAGCACACGATGGACTTTGTGCAAACGAAAGTGAGAAACGAGCTTTTCTGTCTCCACGATGGATTCCTCGGGGACGGCGACCGCGATTTCATCTACGTCCGGGCAGTGTTCGAACCGCTGGAGGGTATGAACGAGGATTGGCTTGCCCCTGAGCGGCAGAAACTGCTTCTTGACCGACCCGCCGATGCGACTACCAGAGCCTGCCGCGGGAACAATGATCGATACTTTCGGACGACGCCTCGGCAATGTAACCTCTTCCTTCTTGGTTTGCTGCATAGACTCTCAGCCAAAGGCTTGTCGCCAATGCCGGAAAGACGCGAAGAAAGACCTTTACCAGTAACGTTGCGACTTTGCTTCTTCGTGACGAATAGGTTCTTACAATATCAACATCGCATCGCCGTAGCTGTAGAAGCGATAGCCGTCTTTGATCCCCTTCTTGTAAGCTTTCATCACAAACTCATGCCCGGCAAACGCGCTCACCAGCATCAAAAGCGTCGACTCGGGAAGATGAAAATTCGTAATGAGCTTGTCTGCTACCTTGAAATCGTACGGCGGAAAAATGAACTTATCCGTCCATCCTCTCGATGGCTTCACATGTCCATCAGAGGTAACGCTCGATTCCAGAGCGCGGCAAGTGCTTGTCCCTACCACGAAGACGTTACGTCGGCTGTCGATGGTTTTGTTGATCTGATGCGCTGCCTCTGGCGTGATCTCATAATACTCGGAATCCATCTTGTGTTTCGTCAAATCCTCGACCTCGACCGGACGGAACGACCCGAGCCCGACGTGCAGCAACACGGGAATAATCCTGACGCCTTTCGACCGGACTTTCTTGAGCAGCGGCTTGGTGAAGTGCAAGCCTGCCGTCGGTGCAGCGACAGCTCCTAACTCGCGGGCGTAGACCGTCTGGTAGGCCTGCTTGTCCTTCTCCGTCGCCTCGCGCTTGATGTAGTACGGCAACGGGGTCATCCCGATGCGCTCGATGATTTTGAAGAAATCGCCTTTGTGGTTGAAGCGCACAGTTCTGCCGCGTGAAGTCGTGTTGTCGATGACCTCACACCAGAGCTTCCCATCGTCAAAAAAGATCTTGTTGCCGATGCGTACCTTCCGCGCCGGGTCGACAATGACATCCCAGATGTTTTCCTCTTTGTTAAGCTCTCGGAGGAGGAATACTTCAATCTTGGCGTTCGTTTTCTCTTTCTTGCCAAAGAGCCTTGCCTGAAAGACCCTTGTTTCATTTACCACCAGGCAATCGCCTTTGTTCATGCAGTCTATGACTTCGTAGAACTTCCTGTCCTCGATCGACTCATCCGCCCGGTTCAGTACCATGAGGCGCGAATGGTCTCGCGGTGAGACGGGGTGCTTTGCGACGAGGTTGCGCGGAAGTGGATATTTAAAATCTGAAAGCTTCATTCTTGATCACCTTTCTCTCTTCAGAAAACCTTATCGTCTGCGGCGTGTCGATGCCGCCTTCTTGTTCAATCTGTTCTTCTTGTCCTTTGCCTGGCCGTTATGTACCAACGCTGCGCGAGCTGCCGCGAGTCGGGCGATGGGCACGCGGAAAGGAGAGCAACTCACATAGTTGAGTCCGATCATGTGGCAGAACTCGACGCTCGACGGGTCGCCGCCGTGCTCGCCGCAAATACCGACCTTCAAATTGCTCCGGGTCGTCCTTCCTTTCTCCACTGCCACCTTCATCAGTGAACCAACCCCGCTGCGGTCGAGAACCTCGAACGGATCTTTGGGATAGATTTCCATCTCGACGTAGGGGATGAGAAAGCGCGCCGAATCGTCTCGACTGACTCCGAGCGTGGTCTGCGTCAAGTCGTTCGTGCCGAAGCTGAAGAACTCCGCCGATTTCGCAATTTCGTCCGCTACGAGAGCGCCGCGCGGTACTTCGATCATTGTTCCGACGAGATACGGGAATTTCACGCCGGTCTCTTTCATTACTTCGCCCGCAACGCGGCGGACGATTTTCTCCTGGTGCTCCAGCTCTTTCGGGTTACCGACAAGCGGAATCATGACCTCGGGCTCTACGGGAATGCCGCGCTTCTTCACGTTGGCCGCAGCTTCGAAGATCGCCCGCGCCTGCATCTCGGTGATTTCCGGATAGATGATGCCAAGCCGGCAGCCACGGAAGCCGAGCATGGGATTAAACTCGTGCAGCGATTCGACGCGCTGCCTGACCATCTCGTACGAGATCCCCATGTGCCGCGCCAATTCTCGCTGTGCGGGTTCTTCGTGGGGCAAAAATTCATGCAGGGGCGGGTCGATGGTTCGAATCGTCACCGGCCGGCCGCTCATGACTTCGAAAATTCCTTCGAAGTCCTTCCGCTGGAGCGGCAGCAGCCTTGCCAGCGCTGCCTTGCGATGCTCTTGCGTCTCGGCAAGGATCATCTCGCGCATCGGTCCGATCTTGCCTTCACCGAAGAACATGTGCTCGGTACGGCAGAGCCCGATGCCTTCCGCGCCGAACGCGATGGCGTTCGATGCCTGGTCTGGCTGGTCGGCGTTCGTGCGGATCTTGAGTCTGCGGTACTTGTCCGCCCACTTCATGATCCTGGCAAATTCTTGATAAACCGGCGCGTCCTGGGGGTCGAGTGTCTTGTCGATCAGCACTTGCTGCACCTCGGACGGCTTTGTGTTGACCTTGCCGAAGAGTACCTCGCCGGTCGTGCCATCGATCGAAATCCACTCGCCTTCGTTGATGACCTTACCGTTGACGTGCATCGTATGCGTACTGTAATCGATATCGAGGTCGCTGCAGCCCGCCACACAGACTTTTCCCATTTGACGCGCGACGAGAGCGGCGTGCGACGTCATGCCTCCGCGGGCAGTGAGGATTCCTTCAGCAGCACTCATCCCGCGAATATCCTCGGGAGATGTTTCTATTCTCGTGAGGATCACATGCTCGCCACGTTTTGCCCATTCTTCTGCATCGTGGGCATTAAACACGATTCGACCCGCTGCAGCGCCGGGGCCTGCATTCAGTCCCTTCGCAAGCAACTTGCCCGACTTGACCACGTCGCTCTTCTGCTTCGAGTCGAATATCGGCCGGAGCAGCTGGTTCAGCTGGTCGGGGTCGACTCGCAACAACGCTTCGCGGTCGGAGATCAACCGCTCCTGCACCATCTCGACTGCGATCTTGATGGCGGCAAATGCCGTCCGTTTGCCTGCACGGCACTGGAGCATAAAGAGCTTGCCCTGTTGGATCGTGAACTCGATATCCATCATCTCACGATAATGCTTCTCCAGGAGTCGGCGGATGGTATCAAGCTGTTTGTAAACGCCCGGTTGCTCGGCGGCGAGCTGTGAGATCGGCAGCGGCGTACGAATGCCTGCCACGACGTCTTCGCCCTGCGCGTTCATCAGATACTCGCCATAGAATATGTTCTCGCCCGTGGCAGGATCGCGCGTGAATGCGACTCCCGTGCCGGAGTCATTCCCCATGTTCCCGAACACCATCGTCTGCACGTTGACCGCGGTTCCCCACGATTCGGGAATGTCGTACATCTTCCGGTAGGCGATAGCCCGGTCGTTCATCCACGACCCGAACACTGCGCCGATGGCGCCCCAAAGCTGCCCCTTCGGGTCTTCGGGGAAATCGTGTCCGGTGCGCTGCTTGATGGCGGCTTTGAAACGCCCGACGAGGTCTTTCAAATCATCGGCATTCAACTCCGTGTCCATCTTCACGCCGCGCTCTTTCTTCTTCTCTTCTATGATCACCTCGAACGGATCGATTTCGTCTTTGTGCTGCGGCTTCAATCCGAGCACCACATCGCCGTACATCTGCACGAAGCGGCGATACGAATCGTACGCAAAGCGCTCGTTGCTTGTTTTCTTGATGACCCCCTGCACAGTCCGGTCGTTGAGGCCGAGGTTGAGAATCGTATCCATCATTCCGGGCATCGACGCGCGTGCACCGGAACGCACCGAAACCAGCAGCGGATTCTCCGGGTCGCCGAACTTCGCGCCCATGGCTTTCTCGACTTTTGAGAGCGCGACTTCCACATCCTTGCGGAGCGATTTCGGATACGTCTGCTTGCTTGCATAGTAGTAGGTGCACACTTCTGTGGTGACGGTAAAACCCGGCGGCACCGGGAGACCGATATTGGTCATCTCGGCAAGGTTTGCGCCTTTTCCGCCGAGGAGATTTTTCATTTCTGCTTTTCCTTCAGCCTTGCCGCTGCCGAAGAAGTAGACATACTTCACTGATTTTGCCATTATATGATGACTCCGTTTCTTGATGAGGTTCCTATCGATACGCTACAACTGAAAACTCCTAGCCACGAAGAAACGAAGACCTGTTTTACTTTGTGACTTGCCCGCCCGACTGAACGATCAGTCGTTCGGGCGGGGTGACTTTGTGGCAAAAACAATTTAGGGATTGACAGCAATCCGTACTTCTCGTAAGAAGAATTCTGCGATGTTGCGCGAGAGCGGGTTCTCCAGATCGCTCATACGTTCCGGGTGCCACTGGACGCAGAGTAGAAAGGGCATTCGGTCCTTCATCGCCCACTCGACCGCCTCAACGACGCCGTCCGGAGAAAATCCCGATGCCATCAAACCTCGCCCCAATCGATCGACCGCCTGATGATGAATCGAATTCACCTCCTGCTCCTGATTGCCGGTAATCGCCTCAAGAAGTGAATGCGGTATTTTTTTTACCCGATGGCGGTGGTCTTCAAGGTCTTGGACCTTATGGAATTCAAAACCGCCAGAGGGGAGGTCGACGATGAGCGTACCACCCAACGCCACGTTCAGAATCTGCATGCCGCGACAAATCCCAAGGATCGGTAGATCGGTTTCGAGCGCCTGTTCGATCACTGAGAGCTCAAACTCATCCCGCAGCTCGTTGACCTCTTCCGTTTGGCCTAACAATTCGGGTTTTCCGTAATATTTCGGGTGAACATCCCCACCACCGGTCAGCAGCAACGCATCGACTTCCTTGACGGTGGAAGCGTTGTCGAGATGGTACGAGAGCTTTACCAGTTCCACCGACGGGTCGACCCGGTGAATCCATTCACGGTACTGCCCAAACCTTCGCTCCTGTCCAAGATTGTCTGTAATCCCGATCCGCATGAGTTCTAGTGCCGGTTCAAATAAATAATCTTGTGTTTTTGAGACCCCCTCTTTTATTCT
>CAYJSZ010000031.1:0-22762 GCA_964372545.1 uncultured Ignavibacteriaceae bacterium | reverse complement strand
GCTGAAATTGATTATATTGCTTCAACGCTAATTAGGGGAATTGAATCTTATAAAGAAAAATCTAATATTTGCAGAGAGTAAAATAAAGATATGCAAACTCAAAGAAGCCTTAAAGAACAAGCCATTGATCTCATCCAATCTCTTCCAGAAGATACTACGTTAGAAGAGATCCAGTATCATCTCTACGTGCGGGCGAAGGTGGAACGTGGACTGAAAGCCATCGAACAGGGCGAAGTGCTCTCTCAAGCAACCGCCGAAAAAAAGGTTAAGCAGTGGCTCAAGTCATCTGGACGAAACCGGCGCTAAACGACTTACGCGAGATCATCGAGCATATTGCTTCGGACTCGCCGGCATATGCAGAGCGATTCGGTACGAGCGTAGTGCAGGCTCCCCGTCGTCTCAAGCAATTTCCCCTCTCCGGCCGTGTTGTACCTGAATTTGCAGACGAGCGGATTCGTGAACTGATCTACGGGTCTTACCGAATTATTTATTCCATTCGACGATCATCCTGTTACATTACAACCGTCATTCACGCCAGCCGAGACATCCTTAAACATTTAGAGCCTGGTGAATGGGACGTTTCATCATAGTCCCTTCAATAGATTGCTTATGCGCAACTACTCCACTCTCCTCTACTAAGTCCAAAAGAACATCCTCTCCATACCGGCCCTCAAAAACAACCATAGGAACATCCGCAAATTCTTCGTATCTTACACCGTTGCAAAACCGCAACCCCGCATCTGACCCAAAAAGTTTTCCGCACAACACATCACGGCGGAACGGTCAGAGGCGGAAATCCGACCCGCTTCTCTGATCGCACGTTGCCCGAATCCTTCGACCGCTTACTGCATCGCAAGCAGCAGGTCATACCTCTAAGGATTCATTATGCCCTTTCAATCACTCGGCCTTTCAGACCCGCTCGTGCAAGGAATACTTGCGACGGGATTCACGGCGCCAACGGCGATCCAGTCCCGCGCTATCCCGGTTGCACTCGAAGGGAAAGACATCATCGGCGCTGCGCAAACGGGGACCGGAAAGACTGCTGCATTCGTCCTCCCTCTCCTCAACCGCCTCGCCGCTCATCCGCACAAACGAAGTCACCACTGCAGGGCGCTCATCCTCACTCCTACACGGGAGCTCGCCCAGCAAATCGAGGACGCCATTACGAGCTACGGCCGCTTTCTCCAGATGCGAACGCTGGCGATCTACGGCGGCACGAACATGCAGAACCAGCTCAAGCATCTCCAGCGCGGCGTGGATGTCGTCATTGCAACGCCCGGCAGGCTGTTAGACCATCTCCAGCGAAAGAGCGTCAATCTCGCGCATGTCGAAGTACTCGTGATAGACGAAGCCGACCGGATGTTCGATATGGGCTTCATCAACGATGTCAAGAAAATCATCTCGTTTGTTCCGCGGGAGCGGCAGACGCTGATGTTCTGCGCAACGATGTCCAAGCAGGTCCGCGAGCTGATGGCAACCGTTCAGAAGCATCCGGTGCTGATCGAAATCGGGGAGCGGCAATCGCCCGTCGACTCCGTGCGACAAGCATTCTACTCTGCGCCGCAGAACCGGAAACTGGAGCTGCTGCTCTTTATGCTGGAGAAGAAGGAACTCGACAGTGTGCTGGTCTTTTCTCGCACGAAACATGGCGCCGATAAGATTTCGCATCGCCTTGTGCGGCACGGAATCAAGTCCATTGCCATCCATTCCAACCGCACGCAGGCGCAGCGCCAGCTGGCGTTGGCGGGATTTCGCAACGGCGAGTATCGAGTCCTCGTCGCTACCGATGTCGCCGCCCGCGGTATTGACGTGGAGGATATCTCCCACGTGGTGAATTACGATATTCCGGCATTCCCGGAAGACTACATTCATCGCATCGGCAGAACCGGACGGGCCAGCGCGACGGGAGATTCCATCACGTTTGTCTCGCGGGATGAAACCGACTATTTGAAAAAGCTCGAGCGATTTATTTCCAAGCGATTCGAACTAAAGAAATACCCGGGCTTTGACTACGACAAAGCTGCCGAACCTCCCCCTCAACAGCCGCATCGCCGTGAAAAGCCGAAGCATTCACAGCATCACCGCACGGAAGGCCATCATCCGAGACATTCGAGATCCTCGCGGCAGCAAGTCCGACCCAAAAAAGAGGAATCGAAGCCCCTGGCTCAGCCGAAAAAGGGAAACGATTGGAAAAATCTGATTGACGAAATGAACGACCGGATACGAAGCGTGAAGAAAAAGTTCAAACGCTGAAAAGAGATGAGGGGATTCCAGCGCTTGCCCTTCACCGTAAACCTTACTCCTAACATCCATGCCCAACTACACGGCTCTCCTCTACTCAATCCAAAACAACGTCCTCACGATCACCCTCAACCGCCCGGAGGTGTACAACGCCCTCAACGAGGCGATGAAAAAAGAGTTGAACGACGCCCTCAAAGAGGCGGAGAAAGACCCGGAAGTGCGTTGTCTTGTCATTCGTGGCGCGGGAGACAAAGCGTTTTGCTCGGGTCAGGATTTAAAAGAGCATTCCGGCAAACCCGCCACAGAGACCGCGGGCAAGGAGACACGCCGATCGCTCAAAGAGTCGCTGGAGAAAAGCTACAACCCGATGATCCGCAAAATGCGCAACATGGAGAAGCCGATCATCGGCATGATCAATGGCGTCGCAGCAGGAGCGGGAATGAGCATTGCCCTCGCCTGCGATATGCGTATTATGGCAGATTCAGCGAAGCTCATCGAGGTCTTCATCCGTATCGCGCTCGTGCCGGATTCCGGCTCGCACTGGTTCCTGCCGCGACTTGTCGGGATGGCAAGGGCGTTTGAGTACGCTGCGCTGGGCAACGATATCACGGCGCAAGAAGCGGAGCGCGTTGGGCTCGTCAACAAGGTCGTCCCGGCGGCAGAGTTAGAGAAAGCAACGATGGAAATCGCAGAGAAGTTAGCCAAAGCTCCCACCAAATCCATCGGACTCATCAAGCGCGCGCTGAACAAGGCGCTCGCATCCGATCTGGATTCACTTCTCGATTACGAGGCGTATATCCAAGAGATTGCCTCGCTCACCGACGACCATAAAGAAGGCGTACAGGCGTTTCTTGAAAAACGTTCCGCGCAGTTCAAGGGAAAATAGCGCCTCTGTTGCCCTGAGCGAAGTCACGACCGTGTCTTCGACTCCGTGCTTCGACACTTCAATAGGCTCATGGCTAAGCACTGCGCTCAGACTGACGGTCGGGACGAAGTCAAAGGGTTGTTTTTCAGCCGTCAATTGAGTAAGTTTTGACAGAGAATGCCTCCACAAGAATACCAGTTTCCATTAAGTGAAGAAGCTTATGGTGCTGTTTATTTCTTTACCGAACAGGGGATAGTAATGGAATTCGTAGTAAAATTGCTGCTCAAAGTCAGTGGACAAACCTTTGAAGTTATTCGCTACGACACAGCACATGGAGGTCCACACAGAGATACGCTGTTTCCCGATGGCACAAAATATCGTATAAGGAAGTTTGACTATTTGGATAACAATCAGGGGCTGACATTTGCGCTTGATGATATCGATGAACACTGGGAGTTCTATATCGAAAGGTTTAAGCAATGGCTAGAAAAAAGCGGAAGAAACAAATAACAGTTAAAAATATCGTCGAACAGATCAAGGCGATGGGCGGACACGAAATTACCGAGAAAGAAAAGAAAGAACCCTGGTATCAAGAACACCTGAAGCAGCTTGAACGCTGGAGAAAAGAAGAAGTCGGCAAACCATTTAGCGTGCGGGAAAAGCAATATCTCTACGGCTCCACTCCAAAGCGCAAAAGCAGGTCGAAGGTCTAATCCTTACACCCATGGTTAAACACTTCGGACTCGTCGGTGCGGGGACAATGGGCACCGGCATCGCCCAGATTGCCGCCCTTGCCAATCTCGAAGTCGTCATCTACGACGTCAATGCGACGATTTTGCGCCAATCTCTCGAGCGCATCCGGGCCGATTTCAAAAAAGGCGTCGAGAAGGGCAAGCTCACGCAGGGGCAGTCGAACGAAGCGTTTGGCAGAATCCATCCTCGCACCCGGCTCTCCGACCTCGGCCATTGCGAATTCATCCTCGAAGCCGTTATCGAAGACCTGCGCATTAAGAAAGACCTCTTCAAACATCTCGAAGCTGACACGAAATCGGCCACAATCCTTGCCACGAACACCTCCTCACTATCGGTCACAGCAATCGCAGCGGCAATTCGGCATCCTGAGCGCGTTGTGGGCATGCATTTCTTCAATCCCGCCCACATCATGAAGCTTGTGGAAATCATCCAGGGTCAGCGAACCTCTTCTGAGATTGTCCAGCAGACTGTCGAGTTAACGAGGCAACTCGGCAAGACGCCTGTCGTGGCAAAGGATACGCCGGGATTCATCGTCAACAGAGTCGCCCGCCCATTCTATGGCGAAGCGCTCCGGCTGCTCGGTGAAAATGTCGCTTCTGTCGAACAGATCGACCGGATTGCGAAGATGGGCGGCGGATTCCCGATGGGGCCGTTCGAGCTGATGGACCTCATCGGCATCGACGTCAACTTCGCCGTAACGCAATCGATGTACGAGCAGTATTATGGCGAGCCGCGGTATCGACCTCACCCGATTCAGAAGCGAATGGTTGACTCAGGATTGATTGGTCGAAAAGTCGGTCAGGGCTTCTACACATACGAAGAGAAGAAGTAGGAATGGCAAGAAAGCAAACATCCGCAGCCGCGAAGGACACGAAGAGACGCGAAGAACGAGCGAAGGTCTATATTGTTGGTGAGACGCCGTTGGTTGAGGAATATGCCGAGCTCTGCGCTTCGAACGGGTATGACGTGCTTGTACAGTGGAACAAGGTTCCCAAAGAGTTGCCGAAGTTTTCGACTACATCCATCAAACGGACGAATGCCATCCATCCAAAAACCTCTGTTGCTCTTGAGTTGACGAACCGCAATCGCGAGGCCAAGCAAAAGAACCTGCAAGCACTCGACCGTGTGCTCCCTCCGACTGCGCCCATTCTTACCTCATCCGTTACCCTCACGGCAACCGAGCAATCGATCTGGTTGAACTCCAAGCATCGTCTTGTGGGCATGAGCGCCTTGCCGTCGTTTACGCAGCACCCAATAATTGAGGTCGCTCCAACGGTCTATACTCCCAAAGAGACTATAGATGTTGTTCAACGATTCTTCCGGTCGATCGGGAAAGAGATCGAGATCGTGCAGGATCGCATTGGCATGGTTCTCCCCCGTATTCTCTGTCAGATCGTCAACGAAGCAACGTTCGCGGTGCAAGAGGATGTGGCAACGCCGCAGGACATCGATACGGCCATGAAGTTAGGAACGAATTATCCGTTCGGACCCCTCGAGTGGGCGAACAGGATCGGATTTCAGCAAGTCTACTCGGTTCTCAACGCGATCGAAAATGACCTGCACGAGGAACGGTACCGAGCTTCTCCGCTGTTGAAAATGCTGGCACAGACAGGAGAGTGGTGGAAAAAAAGTTAATTACTGACGTTACGCAAACCTCAAAGAAACCTTGCCACCAAGGCACTAGGGCACCAAGATTTCACGAAGAATATTTGGTTTTGAGCTGTTTTACCACAAACAACCCTTTGTGATTCTTCGAGTCTTGGTGACTTTGTGGTTCCGCTTCTCAGGAATCCCGTTACCAAGCGGAATCCTGGGAGGCGGGACTAAAAATCCATCGCTGCGTAAGATCAGTTAATTATTCTCGAACCTTTATCATCTCACACTTAGCACAATAAAACCATGAGACACATTCTACTGTCGCTAATCGTTCTCCTTTGTTCATGCCCGCTGGTCGCTCAGCCAAAGCTTGTCCTCGGCACTGAGAAGATCGACCTTGGTGTTCTTTATAATGGTACCATCAAAACCGCGGAAATCAAACTCACGAACGCGGGAAAAGACACACTGAAAATCGTGAGCATCCAGCCGTCATGCGGTTGCACGACCGTCAGACAGCCGAAGTCTGCGTTAGCTCCGGGTGAATCTGACGTTGTCAAGGTTGAGTTCAATTCGGCTGGATTTCGCGGCCCGTCCACAAAATACGTAAACATCACGACCAATGACCCGGCGAAGCCGTACGTTACCGTAACGCTTACGGCTGAAGTGAAAGAAGAGCTGCAGCCAACCGGCAATTCGTCCGTCCTCTGGCTTGGAACCGTGCCGATGGGAAAGACGATGTCACAAAACCTCACGTTCAAGAATCTCTCCGACAAACCGATAAAGATCAAAGGCGTTGCGTCGAAGAATCCGATTATTACGGCACAATTTGAACCGGCGTCAGTGCAGCCTTCGGGGCAGCTCAAAGTAACCTTCACGGTCAAATCAGAGAAAGAAGGGTATGTCAACGAAGAGTTGTTCATCGAAACCGACAGCAAGAACCAGCCGCGCGTTCCGGTGCGCATCAGCTTTGTGGGAGTAAAACCGAGTTGAGCCTGTTTCGACAAGGTGTACAAGAAGCGGGACTGATTCTCCTTGCCGCCTGCGTGTTGGGTTTTTCCTACACGGCGACATCCAAGAAGGGAATCTTTGCTGAAGCGCGCGAAAAGAGCGCCGCGCAGCACTCACCGGCCGCCAACAGTCTGCCGATGATCGGCCTGGACGAAGCGAGAAGTCTCTTCGAAAACGGCCAGGCACTGTTCATCGACGCACGGCATGAGTTCGATTACAAGTTGGGCCATATCAAAGGAGCCATCAACATTCCGCTGAACGAATACGACGCAAAGAAATCCATCCTCGCCGAATACGCCAAAGAGAAGATCATCATCGCCTACTGCGACGGTGCAGAGTGTAATTCAAGCATCGAGTTAGCCGCCAGGCTTTTTGCTGACGGATTCACCAGCGTCAAGATCTTTTTCGGCGGATGGAGAGAATGGTCGGGCGGCCAACTTCCGGTCGAACAATCCTCCTCATGAAACCTCTCCTCTCCAACGACTACCTGAGTATCGCAGCGCGCATTGTTGTCGGGTTTCTTTTCATTTTTGCGAGCGTGGATAAAGTCGCGAGTCCCGACGCCTTCGCGGCCTCCATCTCCAACTACAAACTCTTCAGTCCATTCATTGCTACGTTCGTTGCCACATTCCTTCCGTGGGTCGAGCTTCTGTGCGGCCTCGCGATCGTTTTCGGCGTTTTCCTCCGCGGAAGCTCATTTCTCCTGACTTCCCTGCTCATCGTGTTCACGGCAGCCGTGCTCTCGGCCCTTGTGCGCGGTCTCGATATCTCCTGCGGCTGCTTTACGCAGGACCCGGAAGCGGGCAAAATCGGCTGGACGAAGATTCTCGAGAATCTCGGATTAATTGTTCTCACGAGCTTTCTTTTTTACTCCACGAGTGTTAAGTTTAACCTAGGAGAGTATCTCAAAAGGAGGACATAGGTAGAAGGTGATAGGTGTTAGGGAAAAATGTTTTCCCGCTTCCACCGTTCTCCCATCACCTACCACCTCAACAAGGATTCGATGGCAACCAAGAGGCATACTGAAGCCGTTATTGTCGACGCGTTGCGTACGCCCGTGGGAAAGTACGGCGGCGTGTTGAAGGATGTCCGCCCCGACGACATGAGCGCGTCCGTGTTGCAGAAGCTGGTCGAGCGTAACCAGCTTGAGCCGGCGCAGGTTGAAGACGTCCTGTGGGGATGCGCAAATCAGGCTGGCGAAGACAACCGGAATGTCGCCCGGATGGCGGTCTTGCTGGCAGGATTTCCACATAGCGTGCCTGCATCCACCGTCAACAGATTATGCGGGTCAAGTCTTGAGGCAATTAACCAGGCGGCAAGAGCGATTTGGAGCGGCGAGTACGAGATCGTGATTGCGGGCGGAGTCGAGAGCATGACGCGTGCGCCGCATGTGATTGCGAAGAATGTCACCGGCCAGGCGCTTTACGGCAACCTCACGGCGTACGACACGGCGCTCGGCTGGAGATTTCCCAACCCGAAGATGGAGAAGATGTTTCCGCTTGAATCCATGGGCGAGACGGGGGAGAATGTTGCCGAGAAATGGAAGATCAGCCGGGAAGATCAGGACGCCTTCGCGCTCCGCAGCCATCAACGGGCAGTGAAAGCGCAGGAGGATTGCAGGTTCATGAACGAAATTATTCCCGTTGAAATCCCACAGAAACACGGCGAGCCGATTGTAGTGATCAAGGATGAAGGACCTCGACCCGATACTTCCCTCGAAAGATTGTCCGAGCTTCAGCCTGCGTTTCGCAAAGGAGGAACCGTTACGGCAGGGAATTCTTCTTCTCTCAACGACGGTGCAGCAGCAGTCCTTGTCATGAGCGAACCGAGGGCACAAGCAATGGGCTTCACGCCGATTGCGCGGATCGTTTCGACAGGAGTTGTTGGGGTTGACCCGCGCTATATGGGAATCGGTCCGGTGCCTGCAACTCAAATGGCCCTCAAGAAGGCTAGTCTGACAATCAAGGATATCGGCCTGATAGAATTGAACGAGGCGTTTGCATCACAATCGCTCGCCGTTATCCGGGACCTCGACATTGATCCTGAGAGTGTCAATGTGAACGGCGGGGCAATCGCGCTCGGCCATCCGCTTGGCTGTAGCGGCGCAAGGATTATGACAACGCTCGTTCATGAGATGAAGCGCCGAAAAACCCACTATGGCGTCGCAACGATGTGCATCGGCGTTGGACAGGGGATTGCAACTATCGTTGAACTCAATTCTTAAGTTTCCTCGCAAACCTATGAAAACAATCGTCGCTTTCATTTCCATCCTTGTACTCCTGGTCGCAGGCTGCGTCCGCTCCTTCTATCCCCTCTATACGGACAAAGACCTCATCTTCGACCAAACACTCGTCGGAACATGGATCGACGGCAACAACAATGTCTGGACTTTCCTGAAGAGCAAGGACAAATCGTACGAGCTTGTCTATACAGAAAAAACCGCTCCTGCGAAGTTCAAGGCACATCTCGTCAAGCTTGGCAAATATCAATTCCTCGACCTCGCACCAGAAGAGCCGGGTATCGACAACAGCTTCTTTTCCGGCCATCTTATTCCGGTTCATACATTCTCACGGATCTGGATTACAAACGATTCGTTGCGCCTCTCGCTCTTCGACAACGGTTGGCTGAAGGAAATGATCGAGAAAAAGAAAGTCTCTATCGCTCACGAGCGCCAGGGAGACAGCATTATCCTAACCGCGCCAACCAAGGAACTTCAAAAGCTTGTTACACGATACGCCGACAACAAGAAGGCTTTCCCCGAGCCAGGAGTTCTCCGGCGGAAAAAATAATCGGAACAGTTCGCTTCATCCGTAAACCAGCATGAATTGCCCCTCGTGCCAGCAACCTCCCATGAGCCTTCGCCGTTGGCTTATCATGCTCGACCCAATGCGAGTGCAGTGTGCGCATTGCGGTGCTCGTCTCACGCCAAAACCTCACTGGAGACGGCGATATCATTCGATTTCGGCCCTGGCCATGCTTTTGGTCGTAAGCCCCTCGATTCTCGCATACTTCAACATCATTCCCTCTGAGAACTTGATGGAGGTTTTCTTCGGCGTTGTTGCCTTGACGCTGCTCCTTCTCATTTTCTTCTCAGCCCTGTTTTGGAAGCGATTCGAGTATCAACAAGATCCCCCTACATCTCAGTAAGTCGAGGCGTCCATGAAAACTGCGGTTCAATGTCTTCTTGTCGTCGTGTCGTGTTTGCTCGCAATCGAGCCTGCGTCCGCACAAACCAAGCCGCGAGCACGCGACCTCGGGATTCCTTTTGACGGCCAACCGGGACCCGTTAATGCCATCACAGATGTGACCGGTGTCGAAGTCGGCCACTCGACAATCATCTCCGGTGAAGGAAAACTCGTGGTCGGCAAAGGTCCGGTGCGAACGGGAGTCACGGCCATTTTCCCGCGCGGGAAGAATTCTGCCGACCAGGTCTTCGCTGCGTGGTTCACACTCAACGGTAACGGCGAAATGACTGGCACGACGTGGGTCGAAGAGTCGGGTTTTCTCGAGGGACCGGTCATGATCACCAATACGCACAGTGTCGGTGTGGTGCGCGACGCAGTCATCGCCTGGCAAATGAAGCGTCACGAGAAGACGTTTCAACCCTCGTCACTGCCCGTCGTCGCTGAAACGTGGGATGGCACGTTGAACGACATCAACGGTTTCCATGTAAGACCCGAACACGTCTTCCACGCTCTCGATGACGCTGAAGCCGGACCGGTTTCCGAGGGCAACGTGGGTGGAGGCACGGGAATGATCGTTCACGGCTTTAAAGGCGGCATCGGGACATCATCGCGAAAACTTCCCGATGCTCAGGGCGGCTACACCGTTGGGGCGCTTGTTCAGGCAAACTACGGCTCGCGACAGCAGCTCCGCATAGCCGGTGTTCCCGTTGGCAGGGAGATTACCGACCTCACGCCTGAGCGCGGCCAATCGAACGACGATGATGCCGGCTCCATCATCGTTGTCGTTGCCACCGACGCGCCTGTTGTTCCTCATCAGTTAAAACGAATCGTCAAACGCGTCGCGTTGGGAATCGGCGTGATGGGTGGTCGTGGCGGAAACTCTTCTGGCGATATCTTTATCTCGTTCTCAACGGCAAATCCAGAAGCCGCCAAGTCAACAGGACTCGTTCAACTCAGCATGTTGCCGAACGACCGGATGAACTCGCTCTTCGATGCAACTGCAAACGCGACAGAAGAAGCGATCGTCAATGCCATGACCGCCGCCGAAACGATGGTTGGCCGAGATGGAAACAAGGTGTACGCAATACCGCACGACAGACTGAGACAGATCTTGAAGAAATACAACAGGCTGATCGAAAAGAATTAGCTCTGTTACGAGAAACATATTTATATATTCCAAAGCACTCTGACCCCCTGCGCCCCATAAAACGGGACGCGAGGCTGTCCAAAATGTAGGGCGAAATGCCAGCCCGCTGCGCGTTCTGGCGGGCCATTTCGCCCACATTGGGGTATGAAAATCGTCGATTTTTGATTTCTCATGAATACAACGTAATGGTCAAAAGTACTTTTTGGACAGCCTCAAATGTTGTGCTCGAACTCATGCTCGCTCGACTTTCCCTTTCCTTGCCAAGGGCGGATTGGGGGAAAGTCAAATAAATCCCATTTCTGTAAACACAATTCTATTCTTTGAAGCGGCACTAATGCCGTGGACAAGCTCTCAACACTGAAAGAAAGATAATCATATGAAAGAGATTCGACGCTCGGCAATACTGATTCTCCTCCTCTCTTCTGCTCTGCTTGCGCAATCCCGATTCGACGTTCGCGCAAACTATTCAAAGCACGAGTACATGGTCCCCATGCGCGACGGCACCAGGTTGTTTACCGCGGTCTATGTCCCAAAAGACACGACGCAGAAGTATCCCGTTATGCTTAATCGGACTCCCTACAGTGTCGCACCGTACGGGCCTGACCAGTATCGCAACCTGCTTGGCCCCTCGGTTCTGTTCGACATGGAAGGTTTCATCTTTGTCTACCAGGACGTGCGCGGCAAGTACATGTCCGAAGGCTCGTTCGAGTTCATGCGTCACGTCATCGATAACAAAAAAGGAACGCAGGACACGGATGAGCCCGGGGATACCTACGATACCGTCGATTGGCTCATCAAGAATATTCGGAATCACAACGGCAGAGTCGGCATTTGGGGAATCTCGTACCCCGGCTATCAAGCTTCCATGGGAGCCATTGAAGCGCATCGGGCCGTGAAAGCCGTTTCACCGCAGGCACCCATGGTCGATATATTCATCGGGGATGACTTCCACCATAACGGCGCGTTCTTTCTGACACATGCCTTTCGGTGGCTCAGCGGCTCAGCTCCCGCGCGCACCAATAGAGATGCCACGACAAATCGACCGGCCGCTTTCGATTACGGTACTCCCGACGGCTACGAGTTCTTCTTGAACCTTGGTCCGGTCGCCAACGTGGATAAGCTCTATTTCAAAGGACAGGTCCCGGTCTGGAATGAATTCATGCAGCACGGTACCTACGATGACTACTGGCAATCTCGCAACACCCTGCCCCACTTCAAAAACGTTAAACCCGCGGTCATGACGGTTGCCGGCTGGTTCGATTCTGAAGACAAGTACGGGGCAGTCCATTTGTATCGCCAGATAGAGAAAACAAGTCCGGCGATCAAGAACATCATCGTGTGGGGACCATGGCTGCACGGCGGTTGGGCACGGATGGATGGCGATACGCTGGGCAACATTCGGTTTGGGTCGAAGACTTCTCTTTGGTACCGCGAGAATGTTGAATTCACATTCTTCAACTACTATCTGAAGGACAAAGGCAAAATGGATTTGCCTGAAGCGACGGCCTTCATGACGGGCGCAAATGAATGGAGATCTTTCGACGCGTGGCCGCCGAAAGAGGCACAGCCCACCAACGTGTATCTCCATGCGAACGGAAAGCTTTCCTTTTCGCCTCCCATCGAACAGTCGGACAAAGCATACGATGAATATGTCAGCGACCCCCAGCACCCGGTTCCTTTCACCAATGAGATCACGACAGCGATGGGCCATCTGTACATGGTCGAGGACCAGCGATTCGCGTGGACAAGACCCGATGTGCTGACCTATCAGACCGATGTGCTGCCCGAAGACGTCACGATCGCCGGACCGGTTCTGATAAAGCTGTACGGCTCGACATCGGGCACCGATTGCGACTGGGTGGTGAAACTGATCGATGTGTTTCCCGGAGACACGCCTGATCCTCAGCCAAACCCGAGCGGAGTGCACATGGGCGGGTTTCAGATGAAGGTCGTAAGTGACGTGATGCGCAGTAAGTTCCGCAACAGTTTCGAGAAACCCGAACCGATGGAGCCAAATCAAGTGACGAAGATTGAGTTCGAGCTTTCCGATAAGTTGCATCGCTTCAAGAAGGGCCACAAGATCATGGTGCAGATTCAGAGCACGTGGTTCCCGCTCGTTGACCTGAACCCGGGAACATTCATCGACATCTACAAGGCGAAGGAGTCTGACTTTCAGAAAGCGATACAACGGGTGTATCGTTCTGCACAACACAGTACGCACCTCGAACTGAGGTTGCTGAAATAATAGGCGGAAGATGATGTGAGTTTCGATTTTGACAAACTACGAATCGATGATGAGCTCGAGCTGCGGTTGCTGGATGAATCTCATGCTCAACCCCTGTTCGACCTCATCGACAGGCACAGGGCGTATTTGCGAGAGTGGCTTCCCTGGCTCGACCACAACATGCGTGTGGAAGACACGATGCAGTTCATTCACAGCAACAGAATGCAATACGAACACCAGCAATGTTTCAACACGAGTATTTGGTATCGTGAATCGCTGGTCGGCGTCATTGGTTACCATCCGATCGACTGGTTGAACCGGAGCGTGATGGTCGGCTATTGGATCGCCGAGGAGCATCAGGGCAAGGGAATCATGACGAGAGCGTGCAAAGCGCTGGTGAGCCACGCGTTCAACAACTTGGGACTGAACCGAGTTGAGATACGGTGTGCGACGGGAAACGAGAAAAGCTGCGCTATTCCGAAGAGACTCGGCTTCGTGATGGAAGGAACAGTCCGGCAGGGCGAATGGCTGTACGACCATTTTGTGGACTTGTCGGTTTTTGGGATTCTGGTACAAGAGTGGAAAAGCTGAAAAGTTTGAAATACGAAGTTCCTTGGACAGCGACCGATCATCGTACTTTGAAGATCTGAATTTCTCATGTATTGAGAACGTATTTGCAGTTGCATTGAAGCAGGAGTTACGGTAGATTTGAGCCAATTATTCTTGGCCTTTCACACGCAACCAATCAAAGGCACCTCCTATGAACTCTTCCCTTGAAACCGAATTCACCCGACGTAACTTTCTCACGAAAGTCGGTAAAGGTCTGGGCCTTGCCGCGTTGACTTCAACGACCATCGCCGCACTGCTCGACGACGTCCATGCTGCTGCGAAACGTGTGGAACATCTGACCCCCCAACAAGCTGCGATGGATGAAGATTTTTGGTTTGAGATTCAGCAGGCTTTTTCCGTCACCCGCGGCATCATCAACCTGAACAACGGCGGCGTCTCCCCCTCTCCACGCATCGTCACCGAGGCACTCGTCCGCTACCAGTGGCAGCAAGAGGATGCAACCGCGTACACGATGTGGCAAATCCTCGAGCCTCAAGTCGAAACCATCCGCACCGGACTGGCGGAAGTCTTTGGTTGCGACAGGGAAGAAATCGCCATTACGCGCAACGCATCGGAATCACTCGAAATTCTCCTGATGGGGCTCAACCTAAAATCGGGCGACGAAGTTTTGACGACGACGCAGGATTATGGCCGAATGCTTACCACGCTCCGGCAACGGGAGTTGCGCGAGGGACTTGTCTTGAAGATGGTGAAGATCCCTATCCCCCCGAAGAATCTCGACGAAATTGTCGATGCGTTCGCGAAAGGCATCACCAGCAAGACGCGCCTCATTCTCATATCGCACATGGTCAATATCACCGGACAGATCACGCCGGTCAAAGCCGTGTGCGAGCTTGCCCGCTCGAAGGGCATCGAAGTCATCGTCGATGGCGCACACACGTTTGCACACTTCGATTTCAAACAAGCTGATATCGGGTGCGACTATTACGGCACGAGCTTGCACAAATGGCTCTACGCGCCGAAAGGAACGGGGCTACTGTACGTCAAGCGCGATAAAATCGAAAAGCTATGGCCGTTGATGGCGGCAGAACAAAAACAGACTGCGGACATCCGCAAGTTCGAAGAGATCGGAACGCACTCGGCTGCACCGCATCTCGCTATCGGTGAGGCCATTCTGTTCCACCGCGGCATCGGACCGAAACGGAAAGAAGCGCGGCTCCGGTATCTGCGCGACTATTGGGTGAACAAATTAAAAGATCTGCCGAATGTCCGGTTCAACACATCATTCGATCCAAAACAATCTTGCGGCATAGCGAACATCGAAATCGTCGACATCGACCCCAGTGCTATCGGGAGCTACTTATTCGATAAGCACAGAATTTTCGTTACGCCGATCCTGCATGATGAATTCCGGGGACTTCGGATCACGCCGAACGTCTATTCGACTCTACAGGAGTTAGACCGGTTCTGCGAAGTCATGGAAATGATCGCGAGGAAAGGCTTACCAAAGAATTAACCATTCAATCTCACTAGAAGAAAGGAATGAAGACATGAAAGGAAAGTATAACCATGCTGCCATTTTCTCGGTTGGGCTTCTTTGTTGCGTCTTGATCTTGACTGATGCAAGTTTTGCGCAGCAAGGACAGTCGCCTATGCTTCCCCTGCTGCGGACTCCTCGCCCAAGCCAAGGCGCTAAGATTACGCAAGTCATTGGACTGAGCGATGTCACGATCTTCTACCATCGTCCCGGTGTAAAAGGCCGAACCGTATTCGGACCGCAAGGGTCCGGCGCCCTTCAGCCGTACGGACAGGTCTGGCGGGCAGGCGCCAACGAGCCGACGCTGTTCACGTTCAGCGATGACGTGACGATTGCTGGCAAGCGTCTCGCCGCCGGAATGTATCGCTTCGTGACGATTCCCGGCGAAAAGGAATGGACGCTGATCTTCAACTCAGAAGTGAAAAACTGGGGAACGGTGTACGAAGAGAAGTATGACACGCTCCGGTTCACCGTAACTCCTCAAGCCGGCACACATGAAGAATGGATGTCGTACAACTTCACGGATTTAACACCAACCTCAGCGTCAGTGGTGCTGGCGTGGGAGAAGGTGAGAATTCCGTTCAAGATCGAGTTCAACATGCTGCCGAAACTCCAGTCATCGGTCGGTAATGCAGGGATCCTCAGCGCTGCTGCTCGTTTTGCCGTCGATAACAAAATGTATCTGAAGGAAGCCATGGAATGGGTCGACCGGTCACTCGCGCTGAATAAGAATTTTTTTAATCTGAGGGCGAAGGCAGAACTCCTCGCTCTGGATGGTAAGACAAAGGAAGCAATTGCCGCTGCCGAGGAGGGGCTAAGAATCATCAAGGCAACCGACATGAGCAGGCTGCCTGATTTTCAGCGCCAACAGGTAACAGATACAGAAAAGCTGGTTGCAGAGTGGAAGATAAAGGCGGGGTCGAAATAGAGCGCCTGTAGTGCGAGACGCTGTCTCGCAACCACAAGACCGCCGAATCACAGTCTGCGATTGGCGACTCAGCGAGTCGCCCGACAAAGAAACTGAAGCCTCACTGAGTGATCGGTGAGGCTTTGTTGTTAATTCAATATAGAAAATGAAGAAGAATCAGATCTTCAGTGTCTGCCGTCGTGTGTTCAAGAGCTCTTGATAGCGCCGCTTCATTTCATCCGACAAAAAACTCTTCTCGATCAACACTTCCCATTTCGGCGCTGCTCCTCGAAGTTCTTTCAGAGTCTCATCGATAACATGCATCGGCAAACGTAACCGATCCTGAGCGAAGTATTCGAGGAATATATTGCGAGTTAGATTTCTCTTCTTACCATTCAGAGGAAGCGCAATTTCTTCCGTCTCTCCTCCAAGGGCAATGGTCGTATTGATCAGGTCATACGCCGGCGTCAACTCTACTTTCCCTTCCCTCCGGATAACAGAGAAGTTTTTCAAGTGCATGTCTTCGTTACCGACAAGATAATTAAAGAGCGTCAATCGAAAGAGCTTTATTTTGTCCAAAAACGGAAACGATGCAAACGTTTCAATGAGGGTAATAACCTGCTCCATACTCGAATCATACTTCGTGTCACGCGTCTTCCCGCTGAGCTGGGCAAAATCTTCAACTGCTATTTTCTTCCTTCCCTCCCTGTCAAAGCGTTTGATAAAATAGGTCAGGCTTCCATCGGACGAATAGAGCAGGCCGTTGAGCGGGACTTCAATGCCGGCGAGGGATGCAAGTTTCATTGTTAGCGATTCGTTCTCCGGAAGCTCGCGGTAGAGATTGCTCTGCGGTTTCAGGATAAAGCGTCCGCCTGTATCGACAACCTCAAGCTTCCCTTGCGGGACGTTGAGACGGGCGCTCAGCTTTGGCTGGACTCCCTGGATAGACATCTTATCGGCTCGCTTGACCGCTTCCTGTCTCTGCTCCTCAGCGCTATAGGGAAGGTCTTCGAGCTTCGTGAGCTTCCGGTCAAGCAGTCGCAACCCTTCAGGTGAGTAACGCGCATTGCCGGACTCTTCGTAGGTGATGGGACAGCGGCTCATTCAACTTCCTCCACGGTCACAGCCCCGACAAGATCTTTCCCGACCGCAACCAACTGACGAAAGCAATCGTTTCGGTCGATCTTGAGTTTTCTGATCAATGCCTCGAGCTGCACACCTTCGGGAAGCAAGCCGTCAAAGAATGGTGGAAACTGACTGAAACGATATTCACGTTTTGTCGGGGGCATCGTCAGCGATACCGGTACGCCCTCGTAATCGTCGAGATACCGGAAGACGTAGGAAGAACCTCGCTCAAGCTCTTCGAGAACTCCCGCTTTCTTGCCGTGAATGTACACGTCAGCTCTCTTCACGTTTGCTCTCCTCAAACTCTTTCATCAACGGACTCTCGAACGTAATTCTGATGTTCAAGACATCCAGTACTTTCTTCAGCGTATCGAACTGAACGGATTTCTTGTTCTTCTCGATGTCAAAGACCGCAGTCTTTCCAACGCCGGCGTGTTGAGCTAATTGCTGCTGTGTAAGCCCGCTACGCTTTCGATGATGCCTTACGATATCTCCTATAGTATTTTTCATATTTTTTACTGCTTTAACAGTAATTTATGCTAATTTTTTACATAGTCAAGGAAAAATTGATGTACACTAACAAGTTTTACTGCGTAGACAGTAATTTTCAACTATAATAACAAAAAATCATAAAAACACTATCCTAATTAAAGATTATTACTGCTATAACAGTAATAAATAATAAACTGCATAAACGTAAAGATAAGTGCAAATATCGAGGAGGTTCAGGCTAACGGGTCGTAATAGGAGAAAATGGACCTGAGTCAGTAAGAGTAAAATGCATAGACCAGGCAACAGTGGAGCAAAGAATTACGAGGCTGCGGGAGAGTGGGCTATGATAACTTTAAGAACCTTCGGAAGGTTTGCTCGCGAGCCTCACTGAGTAATCGGTGAGGCTTTTTTGTTGAACAGTGGATTGAGGAGAATTGCAACGAGCACAACGACACCGCACCCTACAACATTATACCACAGCCACGAGATTTCGGTAAACAAGAAGCAGTAGAACACAACGGCTTCACCAGCGAATGCTGCCCAGAATGTCGCTGTTCCTCCCACGCTTTTGAAATAAAACGCCAGAAGAAAAATCCCCAGCAGTGTTCCGTAGAAAAGCGATCCCATAATGTTGACTGCCTCGATGAGCGATCCTAGGCGGCTTGCGTACTGCGCGAAGGTAATTGCGTAAACGCCCCAGAGCGCCATGAAGATGCGCGAGACGATGAGATAATGCCGTTCATCGCCGTCTTTCTTGAAATGCCGCTTATAGACATCGATAATGGTGCAGGTTGCGAGCGAACTCAATTCGCTTGAGCTTGAGGACATCGATGCAGCGAAGATACAAGCAAACACTAATCCAACAAGCCCCGCCGGCAAATATTTCAAGACAAACGAGAGAAAGATGTAGTTCGTGTCGCTGGAGTCGATGGATGCATCGTTCGTTTTCAGAAGCTCGATGGCTTTGCCTCGAATCTCATCCGCTCTCTCTTTCGCTGCAAGAAGTCCTGCCTGCGTTTCGTTCAATCGCGATTCGTCGCCGTTACGCTTTGCATCGAGAAAGCTCTGGAGTTGGTTCGACTTATCTGCAAATACTCTGTCGTATTCCTCCTCCAGTAGTTGATACTGCTCTGCGTGTGCACTCGCCTTGATTCTTGCCGTCTCGACTGGATTGAAAAACAATGGCGGTCGCTCGAATTGATAGAACGCGAAGACCATTGCACCGATCAACAGGATAAAAAACTGCATCGGCACCTTTGCCATGCCGTTGAACAGCAGCCCGAGCCGACTCTGTGTCACAGATTGGCCCGTGAGATAGCGCTGCACCTGCGATTGATCCGTACCAAAATACGCCAGCGCAATGAAGAGACCGCCGATCAGTCCCGACCAGAAGTTGTAACGATTGTTCGGATCGAACGAGAAGTCAAGAACATTGAGTCTTCCCATTCCCCCGGCAACGTAGAGGGCATCCGTGAATCCTATTCCTTTGGGCAAGAGAATAATCGTCATGGCGAACGCAGCAATCATCCCGAACATGATGACGAGCAATTGCTGGAAGTCGGCCCAGTTCACCGATTTGACCCCGCCCAACGTCATGTACAGGATGATCGCCCCGCCGATGACGGCGGAAGTGGCAAAGATGTCCCACCCCAGCATCACGGAGAGAACAAGCGAAGGTGCATAGATGGTCATTCCCGCACCCAGGCCGCGGGAGACAAGGAAAATGAAACTCGTGAGCGTTCTTGTCTTAAGGTCGAAACGGTGCTCGAGATATTCGTACGCTGTATAGACCCCTAACTTATGGTAGAGAGGAACTGCGGTAACGCAAAGAATCACCATCGCAATCGGCAAACCGAAATAGTACTGCACAAACCTCATTCCGTCGACGTACGCCTGACCCGGGGTTGACGTGAACGTGATCGCGCTTGCCTGCGTCGCCATGATCGAAAGCGCAACGGTATACCAGCGCATCTGTCTGTCAGCAAGCAGAAAACCTTTGATGTTTTTGCTTCCACGACCTTTGTAGATGCCGTAGAGAACGATGGAGCCGAGGGTGAGAAAGAGAACTATCCAGTCAAGCGATCTCATGAGAAGGTTTTCATGAAAGCGTAAAACGCGATAACAAGAAGTGCCAGTTCAATGAGAACAAGAGCATACAAACGAGACCAGGATGTGAAGAAAGCGGGAGGCTTCGAGAGTTCAGAGTTTTGAGTTTTGAGTTCAGAGTTCATTTGTACTTTGGGCCCCGGAAATTTGATTTCTTGAGATAATTCATGAGTCCACCAATCATACGGCCCGTTTCGTCGGCCAAGGAAAAGATGTACTTGAAGTTGTCTTTCTCGATATACTCCTGATCCAGAGCAACATAGAGCTGGCTCATGACTTCTGCCGCCGAACCTTTTGCCGTTGACAAAAACTGAAGAAATTCTCTCGTTCCACCTCGGCCAAAGCCCTCTGCGATGTTGGACATGATTGAAACGCTCGCTCTTCGAATCTGGTCCTTCAATGAAAAATCTCTTGTAAAAGAACCTTTCGCAGAAACGCTATAAACTTTGCGGGTGAGTTCCCTGGCTTTTTTCCATGCTTCTATCTCTTCAAAGCCCTTGAACGTGCTCATATGTTTTCTCCTCACAGTTGTGGTGGATACTTTGCTATGCCTTCTTTTCAACTCAAGACTCAGAGTTGAGAACTCAATACTTACTTCCCAATCGATATCATGTTGACAAACAGCCGAAACGCTCCCGGCACTCCTGCCGGCAGTTGTCTGAAAAACGCAAGCCCTGTGTACATGTAATAACCTTTGCCGTATTTTGCAACAATCAATCCACCCTTCTTTGGACTTTCTCCGGGATCGTTCGCGGCAAAGATCGTGTCGTACCGAGCGTCGAGTGAGTCGGCGTAGTACAACCCTCGCTCCTGCACCCAACCATCGAAATCTTTTTCCGTAATCTTGTTCGGGGTGTTGAGAAGTTGATGGCTCGGGTTCAGGAAGGTCATCGGCGCTGTTTCAACCGACACTCGATCGCGGGTCACTCCAAACGGATACGGGCCGAGGTTCTCGGATTCGAGACGCTGTTGTGTCACATATTGGACGATGTACGTCCCGCCTTTTTCAACATACTCCAGCAGGCGCTTCTGTTGATTGCGAATTGCAGGCCTGGCGTTGTAGACGCGCACACCTGCGACGATTGCATCAAAGCGCGAGAGGTCTGCCGACGCGAGGTCTTCGTCTGAAAGAAGCGTCACGCTGTAGCCAATCTGCCGAAGAGCTGTCGGGATTTCATCCCCGGAGCCGAGGATGTAGCCGATGTTCTTTCCTTTCATCCTCAAATTGAGCCGCACGAATTTCCCCTCCGACGTCGGAAAAACTGTCTGCGGCGGTATATGCTTGTGGTCAACAGTCAGAATACCCTGTGAAACGACCTTCCCACCGACGACACCTTCAAGGCGAAAAGCGCCGTTTGTCATACTCGTCCCTATTCCAACCGTAAAGCTCACGTTCATCTCATCACCGATCCGCTGCATTCTGAACGGAATCGATGCTGGCTTGCTGACCCATCCTTCAGGAGCGACCAGACGAACTTTACCGCTCACATTCGGCGCGCCGCTCCGAAGTGTCGCAGTGACAGTCTTCTCACTTGCGTCGTGAAAAACATAAACCCGATCGTGCACATTGATTGCGACTGGTGGGACGATTTCAAAGGGACGATACAATTCTCCCTCAACCGGATCAACCCACCGAAATCGCACCGGAACGTTCAGCTCGACACGTTCCTTGTCGAACGACAGGACGGCCTTCACTGTAAGCGCCGGCGGATTCTCCGGCAAGCCGATGAGCCTCTGGTTTGAGACCTGATACGAGCCGACGAGATTTTTTTCTTGCAACCAGAACGGCTGCGTGTAAGAAATATCCTGAGGGAGACGAATCGCTGAAATCATCTGCCATGGTAGATTATTTCCTAACGACCGATTGGGGACAGAATCGGCCGTTGCGAATGGAACACTGACGCGCTCAACGACCACGGGGAAATCCGTCCGTTTAATGAACGACGCCGTGACGCGAACGTCTGTCCCCGGAGCAGCGGAAAAACTCGATGCGAGCGCGTCCACCCATAACCCCGCACATGCTTTCAGCACTTCGAGCAGTTCCTTCTTTTTGTATTCAACCCACACATTCGGCTCGAGCTTCTTCATCTCGCCGTATGCCCTCAGCAGCATGGAAACGCTGGCAGACGCATTCTCGGGTCGAAAAGTTTTGAAAGCCTCTTCGAGGATCTTACCAACTGTCTCCCCGCCTCGGATTCGCGACCATGTCAAATCCACTCCGTCAAACAGATCCGCACGCGCAGGTTCTCCGGCCGTATGGAGAAAATAGTTCACTTGCGTGCCGCGACTCTGGCTCGCACCAAAACCCTGACTCTTGTGCATGCTTCGGCTGATACCGGCAATTTCCGTGTACGACATCCCTAAAAGGCTGTTGAATTCTCCAACGTCAACCTTGACTGCATTTGCAGTGTCTAATTGTTCAGTAAGAAAGCGTGAGGTATTGAAAACGATTCTCTTTGGCTTCCAGGGCTGAACGAATTTGAGCTGTTCGGGAAACATCGAGGGATCGCCGGCTGCCCGGAATGCTTCTTCCGCCAGGATCGCGGACGACGTGTGGTTTCCGTGCCCGCCAAGTGTCGGAGAAAACCGCGTGATCATCACATCCGGCCGAAACGAGCGAATGACCCAGACCATATCAGACAATATTGCCTCACGGTTCCAGATGCGGATGGTCTCTTCAGAGTTTTTTGAATAGCCGAAATCGATCGCACGCGTGAAGAATTGCTCTGCACCGTCGTACCGCCGCGCTGCCAACAGTTCTTGCGTGCGGATAATGCCTAACAACTCACTCTGTTCAGAGCCGATGAGGTTCTGACCACCTTCGCCCCGTGTCGCTGAAAGGTAGACAGTCCGAACATTTCGTCCCTTTGCAAGATAGGAAAGAAGCGCGGTGTTCTCGTCGTCTGGATGCGCGGCGACGTAGAGCACCGAACCTACGACAGTCAGCCCCCTCAGCGCTAACTGCAATTCAGCGGCATCCAGAGCTCGCGGTGATTGAGCGAGGGC
>CAYJSZ010000030.1:15650-23678 GCA_964372545.1 uncultured Ignavibacteriaceae bacterium | reverse complement strand
CTCGCCTGCGGTAATTGTCATGCCGGCATTCCATCCTCCGAAGAGATTTATCAAAATTCCCCGTCCCTAGGTTTTGCCGGTCTTCGGTACACACCGGGATACCTCTTTTTGTATCTGGAGAAACCAGCCCGAGTGCGCGGCCACATTGGGCTCAGCCGTATGCCGGACTTCCGGCTTGACAAGAAAGAACGATTGGCGCTGACGCTGTTCCTTATCGATCAACGTAAGGTTGTCCAACAACTACCGATCTATCCAACGGAGCTTTTACAGAAACGATCGGCCCCAAGCGGGATCAATGTGAGTCAACTGGTGAAGGAGGAGCTCAAGTGCACTTCGTGCCATACATTTCAGGGCGAAGGCGACACACGGGCGGCAGAGCTCATGAACCTCGGCTGGCGTCTCAACGCAGACTGGCTTACGCAGTACCTCGCGCTGCCACAGGCATTTGAGCCGCAGACGTCCATGCCGTCGTTCTTCTACATGCTGTCCGGCGACCGCACGCAGCTCGTCGAAATGTTCCCCCACGCCGGAGACAAACTGCTGACTCTTGTGGCCTATCTGGACTCGGCGGGAACTGAACGGCGAAGGCAACTGGAGCGTGAGTTCGAACGGACAAAGAAAGAGAATCCGACAATTACTGCCCGGCTTGGAGAGAAAGTCTTTGTCGCACTCAACTGCGCCGCGTGTCACTCGCATCACTCGATTAAACCGTGGAAGAATGCTCCGGAACTGAGCAACGAAGGCAAGCGTGTCAAACGAGACTGGCTTGCCGCGTATTTGGAGAAGCCGCGGCCGATACGCCCGTTTGGGTATTATCCCGGCACGGGTAGCAGGATGCCCGATTTCTCTCTCACGCCGAACGAAGCAGCAGCGATGACCGACTACTTCTCCGCTGGAGAGAGTTCATCCACACCGACCTCTTTGAATCGAACGATCTCTCAGTTTTCCGTTTCCAAGGCCGAGAAGCTCCTGCGTGACCAGCTACCCTGTCTCGGCTGCCACACGCTCGCGGGCGAAGGCGGACAGATCGGGCCGGACATTTCTCATCTCAGCTCACGACTACGACCGGAGTTTGTCAGAGACATTATTCGCGACCCTGCTCACGCCGTCCCGGGTTCGGTCATGCCTCGTGTGCAGATGACGGAGAAAGAACAGGAATTGATCTCCAGCTACCTGCTTCAGCGTAACCCCTCTGCGCAGGAACAACGCCCATTCTCTCTTACCGAGACGCCGCTTCTTCCGATGCAGGATACAAGTAGTACGGCGGGTCTGTACAGACGGTATTGCGCAGCGTGTCATGGCGAATCGGGAAACGGCGACGGCTACAACGCGAAGTTCTTGCCGGTGCAGGCGGCGAAGCATTCGTCGAAGGAAGAAATGTCGGAGCGGGCCGACGACACGATATTCGACGGGATACATTCCGGCGGTGCGATCCTGAACAAAAGCCATCAGATGCCGGCGTTTGGAGAGCTATTATCGCGTGAACAAATCGAAGCGCTGGTTCGCTACATTCGCGAGCTGTGTCAGTGCGAGGGGCCGGCATGGTCGCGGAAATAACCTCACCCTGTTCCCTAAATTTCAGTCAGCGGGACCAAAATCTATTTCTAATACGAAGGCGTCCCGCCGTGTTGCAAAAAGATGACATGAAAGGCTCGGTGAGACACCTTCGCCTTAGCTTGAATAGATACTGAAAGATATGGGAGCTAATAATTACTTCTGGAAACTTCTTGTTGTCATTCCTCTTGTCGCTTTTCTTGGTGCGTTCCTGCAACAGGAGAAACGCATCGCGTTTCCTCCCCCTCAACCGATCCAGAAAGCGCAAGCGATAACTCAACGCGATTTTGTAGGATCGGAAGCTTGCGCGTCGTGTCATCGGTCGCAGTACGATGCATGGTCGAACTCCACGCATGCGCACGCGGGCGGCAGTCCGAGCACGTCGACTGTCCTCGTGGCGTTTGACGGTACGCCGATTCGTTTCAAGGACGCGCAGGTTATTCCTTCCGCGACAGCCAAAGGAGAGTACTCTTTTACCGTGAAGCAAACCGGCCGACCCAATCAACGCTTCCGCGTGGACGGCGTGGTGGGGAAGGGGCACATGGTGGGCGGAGGAACGCAGGCGTTTCTCTCTCGCTTCCCGGATGGAACGCTGCGCGTGCTGCCGTTTGAGCTCAGCAAGAACAATCGTACCTGGTTTACTAACACGAACCCGCGCAGCAAGAAGGGCTGGATTCCGATCACCGAGGAAATCGCCCTGGCGGAGTGCGGCGACTGGCCTCCGGTGCGGGTATTTGGTACGGAGAATCGGTTCTCCAATTGTCAGGAGTGCCACGGGAGCCAGATTCAGATCGAGTTCAACACGAGGGCGAAAAAATATGAGACTCGCTTTACCACACTTGCCATCAACTGCGAGTCGTGCCATGGGCCAGGACGGAGGCATGTGGAGTTGGCTCGCAGCGGCGCGATCGAGAAATCGGTTGACATTGGCATTCGGGCGCTCAGTGTGCTCTCGAAAGATGAGTCGCTTGAAGTCTGTTTCCAGTGCCACGCGCTCAAAGATGTTATCAAGCCCGGATATCTTCCCGGCAAATCGCTACAGGATTATTACGCGCTGAAGTTTTCGATCTTGGGCGACAAGCCCTACTTTCCCGACGGCCGCGTGAGGACGTTTGCGTACCAAGAAACTCACCTCTTCAGCGATTGTTACCTCAACGGCTCGATGACCTGCGTAAGCTGCCACGACCCGCACAGTCAAGGTTACCGGGACATCAACAAACGTCCGCTCGCAAGCCGGTTCGACGATGGACAGTGCACGAGTTGCCATGCAAGCAAAGAAGCCCTCAAATCACAGCACACCAACCACAAACCGGATTCACCGGGAAGCCGTTGCGTTTCGTGCCATATGCCGTATCTGCAGCATCCGGAGGTCGGCAAGAAGCTCCAGTTTGCGCGGTCAGACCACACTATCGCCATCCCGCGGCCGCTATTCGACGCGTCGTGGGGTCTTGAGAATGCCTGCCAGCAGTGCCATCAGAACTATTCCGTGCAGCAGCTTGAGGACAAGGTGAAAGAGTGGTACGGCGCCATCAAACCGCACAAGCCGATCATAGACGGCCTCGTTCAGGTGCAAACTGTGAGAGACAGGAAGGAAGCGGCGCGGCTTGTGTTGCGCACCGACGTCCGGCACCCGATGGCACAATTCATGGCAATCGGCGTCATGCTCGAAAAATTTCTCGCTCCGGAGATGGCGGAGATTGAGCCCGAAGTTCTCGATAGCCTCAAGGGGCTTTCGCGGAGCGACGATCTTGACGTCCAGGCGCTTGCTCTTGCCACGCTGCACTTTGTTCGCGGCGAAGATGAACGAATGCGGTCCTATCTTGCCGATCGCCTGAGAAATCTTGGCGAACTCGACAGCCGCATCCGGAGTCGGTGGACGATGGCGCTTGGCTATTTGGCAGACACGTATCGCACGGCGGGCGACTTTCCGAACGCGATCACAACTTATCGGAAAGCATTAGAGATTCTGCCTTCCGACGCTCGTATTCATCTCAACCTCGCGCAAGCGTATGCAGGAGCCGGTGAACCCGCGCGGGCCGTAGAGAACTACAAGCGCAGCATTCAGCTCGACCCCAACCAACCTCTTGCGTACGTTAACTTAGGGATCGCGTACATTGCTCAGGGAGATTCCAGGAACGCCATCGCCATGTACGAATCGGCCATCGCCCGCAATTCTTATGAACCGCTCGCGTACTTTAATCTTGCTAACATCTATCTTGAGCAGCAGCAACCGCGCCGAGCAATTGAGCTCTACAAAAAGGCGGTCTCCCTCGACCCGAGTCTCTCGCTCGGGTACTATTACCTTGCCCGCGCTTACATTGCGACGCGCGAGTATGCAAAAGCGCTCGACGCCGTGAACCGGAGTTTAGAATTCGACCCCTCCCGCGAATCCGCTCGACAGATGCGCCGCGATCTGGAGCGCGTGGTGCGATAAGAGCGCGCAACTTGCTTTTCCCCGACATTTCTCGTACCATACTGCCCAACCAATCCTCTTCGTTCTTCACAGTCGGACTCTTTCATGACCCTTCTCCAGCGGTTTCCGCTGCTGTTGTTTCAACCGGACTACGCCACCTCTGACTTGTACGACTCGCCCCCGCTGAAAGATGCGTTCATTGTTGTCTCACTCTATGCCGGCATTACCTCGTTCCAGTCATCGCTCTCCGCCGCCGTTGCGACGGGAAGTGTTTCCTTTATTCTCGTCGCGTTCCTCGGCACGGCGTTCCTCATCTACGTTACCTGGTTTTTACTGACGTTTCTCTTCCATATTATTGCCGATCTGTTGGGAGGGTTGGGAGAGCTCCATAATACCTTTTCATTTGTCGGACTTGCCGCAGCTCCTAACGCTGCGCTTGCCGTCGTGAGTCTGGTGGTAACCATTGTCAGGCTGCTGTTTTTTCCTGACGATCCTCAATTGCTCGCCGCGAAAATCAACCTTGGAGTTTCCGTCGTGGGAATGGCGTGGGGCTGGCCGGGCATGCTCTGTTACTTCGGATTAAAGAACGCAGAACGGCTCCATCCTCTCAAAGCCATCCTCGTGACCAGTCCGGTCTTTTTTGTATTCGTCCTTTTTGAAGTACTGAACTCCAATGCCCTGTAAACTGCAAGACAGAAAGGAACCAGTATCATGACAAAGCAATTTCACTACGCCTTGATCATTCTTACATGTCTCGCTCTCGGCTGTCAGCAAGGCGGGCAGGGACAGTTTGATATTCTGATTCTCAACGGAAGGGTTGTCGATGGAACGGGCAACCCCTGGTTCCGGGCAGACGTCGGCATTCGCGGGGAGAAAGTCGCGGCAGTAGGGATGTTGCGGGGAAGCCGCGCGAAACAGACGATCGACGCCGAGGGAAAAATCGTGAGCCCCGGATTCATCGACATGTTGGGTCAATCGGAGCTGGTCCTGCTGGCTGATAACCGCGCGATGAGCAAGATTTCTCAGGGCATTACCACGGAAGTCACGGGCGAGGGGGAATCCCCGGCTCCGGTGAACGAACGGATTTTGGGAGAATGGAAACCGTTCTTGGAGAAGTACGGCGTGAAGGTCGATTGGAAGGATCTCGACGGCTATTTCAAACGGTTGGAACAACACAAGGCCGCCATCAACCTTGCATCGTTCGTGGGTGCGACACAGGTTCGGGAATATGTGATCGGACTGGACAACCGAGAGCCAAACCAGCAAGAGTTAGAGCAGATGAAAGAACTGGTCCGGCAGGCGATGCAACAGGGCGCTCTCGGACTCAGCACGTCGTTGGTGTATGCGCCCGCGGTCTATGCAAAGACGACGGAGCTGATCGAGTTAGCAAAGGTCGCTGCGGAATACGGCGGTATCTACATCTCGCACATTCGCGATGAGGGCGACAAAGAAATCCAGGCAATCTTAGAAGCGGGCGACATCGGTCGTGCCGCTAAACTCCCCGTACAAATCTGGCATCTCAAGGTCAGCGGGAAGCAGAACTGGGGGAAGATGCCGGAGATCATCAAGCTGATCGAAAGCCACCGCAAACAGGGAATTGATATGACCGCGGACCTGTATCCGTACGTCGCGGGCGCAACCGGTCTAAGCGCGACGATGCCGGGGTGGGCGCTCGAGGGGGGTAGCGCGAAACTGTTGGAGCGTTTGCAGAACCCGATGAACCGCGGCAACATCCGCGCGCAGTTGGAGTCCGACAAGTTCGACCGGCAGAATTTTTATCGCGATGCGGGCCCGGAAGGAATTTTGATCAGCAGCGTCTATAGCTCTGCGCTCAAACAGTACGAAGGAAAGCGGCTGAGTGAAATTGCCAGAGAGCAGAAGAAGCACCCGGCCGATGCGCTGTTTGACTTGCTCGTCGCTGACTCCGCGCGGACGGGCGCGATTTATTTCATGATGAGCGAGCAGGATGTGAAGATCGCCCTCGCGCAGCCGTGGACGAGCTTCAACACCGACTACAACGGCGTCGCGACCGATGGGCCGTTCAGCACAGGCAAGCCGCACCCGCGAACGTATGGGGCGTTCCCGCGCATCTTAGGCAAGTACGTGCGCGAGGAAAACTTGATGCTGTTAGAAGAAGCCATCCGCAAGATGACCTCGCTCGCCGCCACACGCGTCGGCTTGAAGGACCGGGGGATTCTCAAGCCCGGCTTCTATGCTGATGTGGTGATCTTCGACCCAATCAAAGTAATCGACAAAGCTACATTCGAGAACCCGCATCAATACTCGGAGGGAATTGAAGTCGTTCTGGTGAACGGCAAACCTGTGTGGGAGGGAGGAAAGTTTACGGGTAACCTGCCGGGGAAAGTGCTGCGCGGTCCGGGGTATCGGAAATGATTGGTAGAGGCTGTCCAAGTAACCAAAGCTCCGCTCGGCGTCCCCGCCGAGTGTTCAATACGGCATTATAGTTTTTTTGGACATCTCCTACAAATTCTGAAGCCTATCTCACCTTCCTCCCCTTCAACACCCTCGTCCAGTGCACGATCTGCTTCTTCACTTCCTGCGGCGATGTGCTGCCGGCCGATTTCTTTTGCGCAACGCTGTACGTTGGGATGATGTAATCGAAGACGTCGGACTCGAATTTCGGCGAGAAGGTTTTCAGCGTGTAGATGTCGAGGTTGCCGAAGAACATCCGGTGTTCGATGCAGTACGACACGATTTTTCCAGTGATCGCATGTGCCTCGCGGAACGGAATATCCTTCCGCACCAAATAATCGGCTAACTCCGTCGAAGTCAGGAAATCGTTGCTCAGCTCATCTTCCATTTTGTGGACATTAAAAGAGGTGTGCACCAGCATGTGGGAGAAGATGAAGAGACACTGCCGCGTAGTATTTGCCGCATCGAAAAGCGGCATCTTATCTTCTTGCATGTCGCGGTTGTAGGCGAGCGGAAGACCTTTCATGACGGTCAGAAGATTCATCAATGATCCGTAGACCCGCCCTGTTTTCCCGCGTACCAGCTCGGCCATATCGGGATTCTTTTTTTGCGGCATGATGCTGCTGCCGGTCGTGTAAGCGTCGCCGATCTGGGCAAAGCCGAATTCCCTCGATGTCCACAAAACCAATTCCTCCGCAAACCGGCTCAGGTGCATCATAATAATGCTGCACGCCCCGATGAACTCGATAAGGTAATCCCGGTCGCTTACGGCGTCGATACTGTTTTCGACAATTCCGTCAAAATCTAACTTCTTGGCGACAAGCGCCCTGTCGATCGGAAACGAGGTGCCCGCCAGCGCCGCAGCGCCTAAGGGAGATTTATTCGCCCGCTTCCTGCAATCCTGAAGCCGCTCGAAGTCCCGTTCTAACATCGACATGTAGGCGAGCAGATGGTGTGAGAGCATCACGGGTTGTGCGCGTTGCATGTGGGTATAGCCCGGCAGGAGCGCATCGAAGTACCGCTCCGATTTGTACAAAAGGATGCGCTGCAACTGAAGGATGAGTTTGCTGATTTCCTGGATGGCTGAACGGAGATAGAGCCGCTCATCCAGCGCGATCTGGTCGTTCCGGCTGCGAGCGGTGTGGAGCTTTCCCCCCAACGGTCCAAGTTTTTGGATCAAGCGCTGTTCGATAGCAAGGTGGATGTCCTCGAAATCGCTGTTGAGCTTGAATTTCCCCGTCTCGATTTCTTTCTGGATCGCATTGAGGGCGGAACGGATCCTGCGCGCTTCCGCAGCGGTTAGAATTTTGGTCGCGGCCAGCATTTCGACGTGCGCGATGCTGCCGGCGATGTCCTCCTGGTAGAGCTGTTTATCGAGCTCGATGGAGGAGGAAAAGTTCAGTGCAATTTTCGACAGCGGCTCGCGGAACCGTCCGCTCCAGAGTGCATGATGCGCCATGGTCGTTCCTGAGTAAAGGATTAGAAAATGAGCGTGAAAAGATAGTGAAAAATGAATCGGGGAGCAAGAAAAGAGAAGCCGTGCGAAGGCGTGAAACCTTCGCAAGGTTGAGTGGAGTTATTTTTTGCTCAGCTTCTTCTTTTTCGAGAAACCGTTTGTGTGGACGCGA
>CAYJSZ010000030.1:5854-15640 GCA_964372545.1 uncultured Ignavibacteriaceae bacterium | reverse complement strand
TCGTGCCGGATTTAGAAGGCGACACCGACGAGGTGTTGAAGCGGATCAACGAAGAGCTTGTGCGCGTGGGCTATGTGCAGAAAGGAGACTACATTGTGCTGACGGTAGGCATTCCGCTCTTTGCCCAAGGTTCGACGAATACGATCAAAGTAGAGAGGGTTGAATGAAGTTGGTGAGTGGTTTACCCCGTGAGATATCCTCAAACTAACACTTTCGGGACTTTGTAAATGACATCTCACGGGGTGAATTAGTCAGTTGTTACTGTGCGCACAAGATAGCTAAAAATAGAGCGGGGAGCAAGATAAAGAGGAACCTTGCGAGGGTTTAGAACCTTCGCAAGGTTGAGTGGAGTTATTTCTTGAGCTTCTTCTTTTTCGAGAAACCGTTTGTGTGGACGCGATAGTACGTTTTCATCGGCAAGCTAAAAATCTTGATGAAGCCCTCGCTCGCCTTGTGGTCGAACTGGTCTTCCTTTGTGTACGTCGCGAGCTTTGGGTCGTAGAGCGAGTATGGCGAAGTTCGTCCGGCGATTTCAACTGTCCCTTTGTAGAGCTTCACCTTGACCAGACCTGAAACCGGCTTCTGTGTTTCGTTAATGAACGCATCGAGCGCAACTCGCAGCGGCGTGAACCAGAGGCCGTTGTAGATGAGGTCGGCGTAGTCGTGCGCTACTTTCGCTTTGAAGTGGAAGACTTCCTTGTCGAGGGTCAGACGCTCAAGCTCACGATGGGCGAAGTGGAGCGTGACGGCAGCGGGTGCTTCGTAAATCTCGCGGGATTTGATGCCGACGAGGCGATTTTCTACGAGGTCTATCCGGCCTACGCCGTTTGCCCCGGCAATGTCGTTGAGCGCGTGAATGAGCTTCACGCCATCCAGTTTTGCACCGTTCAAGCCGACCGGCACGCCTTCACTGAATTCGATCGATACATAGGTAGATTTGTCTGGCGCATCTTTGGGGGCAACGGTGCGTTGGTAAGCGTCCGCGGGAGGCTCTACCATTGGGTCTTCCAGCACGCCGCACTCGATGCTCGTGCCCCAGATGTTTTCGTCGATGGAATAGGGACTTTCTTTGGTGGCGATAACGGGAATCCCGTGCTTCTCGCAGTAAGCGATTTCCTCTTCCCGCGATTTGAACTCCCACTCCCGCAACGGTGCGAGGACCTTCAGCTCAGGCGCAAGTGCAGCGATAGATGCTTCAAAGCGAACCTGATCATTTCCTTTCCCAGTACAGCCATGCGCAACAGCCGTGCAGCGTTCTCGTCTTGCCACGTCGGCGAGTGCTTTGGCGAGTAGCGGTCGGCCGAGCGACGTTGCCATCGGATAGGTGTGCTCGTACAACGCACTGGCTTTCAGCGCCGGGAAGATGTAGTCGTAGACAAACTCTTTCTGCAGGTCAACGACGTACGCTTTCTTCGCGCCCGTCTTGTAGGCTTTCCGGTCGATGCCGATCAACTCCTTCTTCTGGCCCAAGTTGCCGGTAACAGTGATGATGTCGGCGTTATATTTTTCCTGTAGCCATTTGACGATCACGGAAGTGTCGAGTCCTCCGGAGTATGCGACAACAATGCGTTGTTTCTTCATGGGTCCTTCCGTTGCAGTGTTGGTAAAAATCGATTGTAGGAGACGACTCGAGTCGTCTCCTTTCGGTCTTTTACGCGGCTCGTGCGATCAGTGCATCCTTGACGTATTTGAAAACCGCACGGATTTTTTTTGTCGATGAAGGCGTCACGAGCACGGTATCATCGCCGGCGAGCGTACCAAGAATCTCGGGATGCTGGAGCGAGTCGATGAACGACGCAACGCCGGGCGCACGTCCGGGCAGCGTGCGGATAATGACCATCACCTCGTTCGCGTCAATCCGCTCCACTTCGTAGCTGATGACCGTCTGGAGGCGGCGCTCTTCACTTTGGTGGTGGTGAACGTAGCGCGGCCCTTCCGGTGTGTTGACCCGCGCGATGCCGAGCTCCTTCAGGTCGCGCGAAAGAGTTGCCTGTGTCACCGGAAATCCCGCTTTGCTCAGCGCGTTACAGAGCTCTTCCTGGTTCGCAATGGAGCGATGAGCGATGATCTGCTTGATCGCAAGATGTCGGCTGGATTTGTTCATGCGAGCTTCGGTTGATACTGTGCCGCGCCCTGGCCGCCTGGCTTATTTTTGGAGAAATGCGCTTCCACGAGTTTCGTCATGATCGCTTTCTGCACGTGCAGGCGATTTTCCGCCTGGTCGAAGATGATCGACTGCTTGCCGTCAAGAATCTGCTCGCTCACTTCTTCACCGCGATGCGCGGGCAAGCAGTGCATCACCACGCAATCCGGTTTTGCCAGGGCCAGCAGCGCTTCGTTGACCTGATATCCTTTGAAGGCCGCCCGCCGCACTTGCGATTCCGCCTCCTGCCCCATGCTGGTCCAGACATCCGTGTACATGACGTCGGCGTTCTTTGCAGCTGCCGAGGGATCCTGAATGATCTCGATCTCGCTAACGCCCGCTTTGCGCGCGTGATTCAGGATTGCCTGATTTGGCTCGTATCCTCGCGGCGCGGCGAGAACGAAATGCATGGGGTACAACGCACTGACTTCAAGCCACGAGTTGACGACGTTATTTCCATCGCCTATAAAGGCCACTTTTACCCCGTTCCGAAGTCTGTTGTGCTGACGCAATGTGTACATATCGGCGAGAATCTGACATGGGTGCGAGAGGTCTGTCAGGGCGTTGATGACAGGAATCGTGGAGTATTTCGCAAGGTCGAGCAACAGCGCATGGTCGAACAGGCGAGCGATAATGAGTTGATTGTAGCGCGACAACAGTCTCGCGATATCTGCCGCCGGTTCACGCTGGCCGATCCCAATGCTTTCGTTTGAAAGGAAAACCGGCTGGCCGCCGAGTTGGTAGATCCCGACTTCAAACGAGACACGGGTGCGCAGCGAGGGCTTTTGGAAAATCAAAGCAACTGTTTTTCCTTCCAGCGGACGCCGACGGCTATCGGCCTTCAGTGCATCCGTGAGGATGAAAAGCTCCTCAAGCTCATGCGAAGTTAAATCAAGAATTGAGAGAAAGTCCTTCGTCATAGCAATCCTTAGTCGTGCACCATCTGGGTGCCGATCCCTTCGTCGGTGAAGATCTCGAGCAGCAACGAGTGCTTCACCCTGCCGTCGATGATATGGACTTTGTTGACGCCCGTATCGAGCGTTTCAAACGCCGATGTGACTTTCGGAATCATTCCACCGAAGATGGAGCCTTCTTTCATGAATGCTTGCGCTTCGTTTCGCGTCAGCGAGGAGACCAGCTTGTTGTTGACCAGAATGCCTTCAACGTCGCTCAGGTAGACAAGTTTCTCCGCTTTGAGCGCCATCGCAACGGCGCCGGCGGCGAGGTCGGCGTTCACGTTGTATATCTCTCCAGTGTCGCCTACACCGAGCGGGGCAATCACCGGCATCATCCCGTTTTGCAACAGCAGGTTAATGAATTGCACGTTGACCGAAGTGATGTCGCCAACCAACCCAAGGTCAACACCGTTATTGGTCTGCTTGCGAGCCTTGAGCAGTCCGTTATCCACACCGCAGAGGCCCACCGCGTTGCCCCCGTTGGTGTTGACGAGGTTGACGATCTCTTTGTTGACCAACCCCGCGAGCACCATCAGCACCACGTCGATGGTCTTCGCGTCCGTGTAGCGTTGGCCGTTGACGAACTTCGTTTCGATGCCAAGCGCGGCGGAGACTTCGGTGATCTCCTTTCCACCCCCGTGCACGATGACGATGTTGATGCCGATTTTTCGCAGGAGCGTGACATCCTTCGCGAACGTCTGCTTCAGCTTCTCGTCCGTCATCGCTGCGCCGCCGTACTTGATGACGAAGGTCTTGCCCTCGTATGTCTGAATATATGGCAGAGCCTCAATCAGCACTTCCTCCTTCGTGGCGTAATCGATCAGAGCGTTTCTCGTTTTCATTCTCTTCGCTTTTCTTCTAGATCCTCTATTCTAACTTCTTGGTTTTGCCTTATGATCTGTAACTCGCGTTAATATGCACATACTCTTTCGTAAGGTCGCACGTCCAGAACCGGGCAGACTGTTCTCCCTGGTTCAGGTTGATGGTGATAACGATGTTTTCCTGAGAGAGAATCTGATTGGCCTTTTCCTCATCCAACACAATTTCGTAGTTCCGTTTCAACACCGGAAGGTCGTTAAACGAGATTTCCACGTCGTCCGGATTGAAATCGACACCCGAGTAACCGACGGCGGCGAGGATTCTTCCCCAGTTCGCGTCTGCCCCATGCATGGCGGTCTTCACGAGGTTCGAATTTGCGACGGCGCGCGCTGCTTGTGCCGCTTCGTCTTCACTTCGAGCGCCTTTCACAACAATCTCGATGAGCTTTGTTGCGCCCTCGCCATCCCGCGCGATCATTTTGGCGAGCTTGATCAGAACGTATTCCAGCGCTGCAGCAAAGAGCTTGTATTCCTCGGAATCCTCAGTAAATGGCTGGTTTTTGGCCAGCCCGTTGGCCATGATCAGCGCCATGTCGTTGGTGCTCGTATCGCCATCCACCGTGATGCGGTTGAACGAACGATTGTTGGCCGAGGTCAGCGCTTGTTGAAGCAACGGCTGTTCGATGGCGACGTCGGTCGTAAGGAAAGCGAGCATCGTCGCCATGTTCGGCGCGATCATGCCGGAGCCTTTCGCCATGCCGCCGACGGTCACGACAGAATTCCCGAGCGTGAATTTCACCGCCACTTGCTTCGGATACGTATCGGTGGTCATGATTGCTTCAGCCGCATCGTTGTTGCCGCTGCGACTAAGCTGCCCCGCGAGTTGTTGAATGCCCGCCACAATCTTTTCCATCGGCATATACTGACCGATGACACCGGTGGAGGAGACCATCACGCGATCTTCGGCAACCTTCAGGGCCTGTGCAGTCGTCTTTAGCATCGCCCAGGCGTCGTTCAGCCCGCGCTCGCCGGTGCATGCGTTGGCATTGCCGCTGTTGACGACAACCGCCGAGCAAGAGGGGGATTTCTTGAGCTGAGATTTGCAGACGAGGATGGGCGCGGCCTGTGTCTTGTTCAGCGTAAAAACAGCTGCAACTGTTGCAGGAACCGCGGATGAGATGATCGCGAGGTCTTTTTTCGCCTTTCGAATGCCACAGTAATAGCCACCGGCAAGAAATCCCTGCGGCGCGGTGACACCGCCTTCGCATTCGTTCACGGGAATCGACGGACTCATAGCAATCCTTCCGTTTCGTCAAAGCCGAACATCAGGTTCATGTTTTGCACGGCCTGACCCGCCGCACCCTTGACGAGGTTATCAATCGCCGAGAGCACAATGATTTGATTGTTCTCGGGATAGAGACGAAACCCGATATCGATAAAGTTTGTGTAATTGACGTTTTTGATCTCTGGAATTGCCGTAGCGGAGAACCGCACGAACGGCTCTTGTGCGTAATACTTTGTGTAGGCCGCAACGACATCCTGCTCCGACACAGCGCGTGTTAGCGTGGCAGAGATACTGGTATAAATCCCGCGAGTAATCGGCAGCAGATGTGGAACAAAAGTCAGAGCGACGGGTTGCCCGGCGGCATCTTCAATCGCTTGTTTGATTTCGGGAATATGTTGATGCGTGCCGACCTTGTATGCCTTGACCGATTCATTTACCTCGACAAAGGAAAGGTCGAGCGATGCGCTCCGTCCTGCGCCGGAAACTCCGGAGAGAGAATTGATGGCGATACCCTTCGGTTCAATCAATCCTTCCTTCAGCAACGGGATGAGCGGGAGCGTTGCGCTGGTTGGATAACAACCGGGGTTGGCAACGAGCTTCGCCGTTCTTATGAGCTTCCGATTCCATTCCGGCAAACCATACACGGATTCCGGAAGCAGTCGGGCAGATGTATGTTCATGCTTGTAGTATTTCTGGTAGATGCTCGCGTCGTGCAACCGGAAGTCGCCACCGAGGTCAATGACGTGTTTACCGCGCTCGAGCAGTTCCGGCACAATGTTCATCGCTTCGCCGGATGGGAGCGCGAGAAAGATTAGATCGCTGGAACATGCTGCTTCGGCCGAGTAGGGCTCGTAGACCGCATCGACGTTCTTCTTAAACCACGGGTACACTTCGTCGACGCGTTTGCCTACGGAGCTATTGGCGAACAACTTCTCGACGTTCATCTGCTTGTGGTGCAGAAGAAGCTTGAGCAGTTCGGTGCCGGAATATCCGGATGCTCCGACAATTGAGATTTGTTTCGCCCGAGACAAACATCCTCCATGACAAAGTGGATAAATATACAATATGCTGTATGAGTATGCAAGAGGTTTATTTCAAGCCACCGATAGTATCCCATTTCAAGGCCTTCTCTTGGACGTGAGACCAAGGTTTTGTATATTGATGCGGACTTCCTGAAAGGGCGCTATGGGCTTCACCTGCGGTATTGTTGGTCTACCGAACGTCGGTAAATCGACATTGTTCAATGCAATAACGGCAGCCGGCGCAGAGGCGGCAAACTATCCGTTTTGCACGATCGACCCGAATGTCGGCGTCGTCGCAGTACCGGACCGGCGACTGGACCGGCTTGCTCAAATCTCTAAACCTGAAAAAGTAACGCCAACGACGCTAGAGTTTCTTGATATCGCCGGTCTCGTAAAAGGAGCGAGTCAGGGAGAAGGCCTGGGGAACCAGTTCCTCTCGCACATCCGCAATGTTGACGCCATTGCTCACATCGTTCGTTGTTTCGACGATGCGAATGTTGTGCATGTTGATGGCAGCGTCAATCCCAGACGGGACATTGAGGTGATTGAGACGGAGCTTATCCTGAAGGATCTCGACACTGTAGAAAAAAAACTTGCCGATGCAGAGAAACGAGCCAAAGGCGGCGGCAAAGACGGGCGAGACGAAGCAGACTTCTATGTCCGCGTGCGGGACCACTTAACGGGCGGACGGCTTGCGCGCTATTGTGAAGTCTCCGGAGAAAAGGAGACTCTCTGGTTCCGCGACCTTTATCTCTTGACGGCCAAACCGGTCATGTACGTTTGCAACGTACATGAGAAAGAGGTTGGAAAAGACAACACCTACGTTCAGCAAGTGCGAGAGATCGCGGCAAAGGAAGCAGCGAGAGTTGTCGTAGTGAGCGCAGCCGTTGAAGCGGAAGTTGCCGAGCTAGCCGAGGATGAACGAAGTCATTTTTTAGAAGAATTGGGCCTGAGGGATTCCGGACTCCATCAGGTAATTCGCGAGGGATACGACCTGCTGCACTTGATTACCTTTTTTACTGCCGGACCCAAAGAGGTCCGTGCATGGACCGTAGAAAAAGGCTCAACGGCCCCACACGCGGCAGGACAGGTTCACAGCGATTTTGAGAAGGGCTTCATCCGCGCCGAGGTGATGAAGTTCCAGGATTTGGACCGGCTGGGATCTGAAGCTGGGGTCAAAGAGCAAGGACTTCTCCATGTTGAGGGGCGTGAGTATGTTGTGGAGGACGGTGACGTTGTGTTCTTCCGATATAATGTGTAAGCTGTGAAACGCCAGCACTCGATAAAAAAATTCCCCTTTTATAAAGGGGGATTTAGGAATACAGTCCAATAGTTTTTTCGTAGACTCTTCTGAGCTTTCTGTCCTTCGGGAATAAGCGTCACGAACTTCAGCGGCTCGCGAATCCGATACCGACCGCCGTTAGGTTCACCCAATAAAAATCCCGTTCGCGAAATAGGTCGCGAAAATCTCGACTCCTACCAGCAAGAGAACCACAATCCAAAGATGAATATTCTTTTCTTTTCCCGCCAGCGCGAGAAGCAGATACATGGGGAAGACAACCATCAAGAACCTGCAAAACCCGCCCAGCGATCCTGAAAAGAGCGGAAACAGAATCAACCCCGCAGCAAGCAGAGCATAACTGCTTCTTAAATATTTGAAACTTGCCGCCAAGATAAGTAAACCCATCACTCCAAAGAACAACTCATACGGATAGATCACCCAGTAGTGCCCGCGGACAATTCGAACGATGTGATACTCGAAGGCAACCCACGGCCATGTGAACTGGCGTCCCCAAATTCGATGGCTTGACTCAAACGTCGAGAAGAAATTGCCGTACGCGAAGTAAGTGCATGTCAAGAAGCCCAGCAATCCAATCGGCATGATGGCAAGGGTAAACACGTTTCTGTCTACCTTTGCAAATTTCCAGCCACGCTGCTTCATGTATTCCCAGGCCAAGGCCGGAATCACGATAAGCCCAATCAATCGAGTCGCCGTTAAGAGAACTCCCCAAGCTGCCGCTTTATACCATTCGCCGGTGCGAGCATAATACCAAGTTGCAACAAGGAAGAGGAAGAACAAGGATTCCGTATAAATCCCAACGAAGAAAACTGAAAAAGGGGAAATGGATAGATACAATACCGCTCGTCGTGTCGCTTCTGTATCGTAGTCCAGTGCAACAAGTTTGAAGAAAAAGAGTAGGGCAAAGAAAAATGCAATATTGCTTACGAGCAACAGAGAGATTGTTGCATCATGCAGGACTAGGCTCACAAGGAATCCAAGAAATGGATACAGCGGGAAAAACGCAGTGTTCAGCATTACGCCTGCAACCGCGACGTATCCGTTCTCTGCGATCAGGATATAATGAATCGAATCCCATTTTTGCCAGAAGCGCAAAAAAATGTTGGTGTGGGGAGTTAAACCGTGCAAGAGGTAGTCGCCGGCAGAAAGCTCAAACCGGTTAATGAAGAAGACGGCGAAGGCAAACAAAATAATGAGAACGCGTGTAGAAAAGAATACGGTTGCAATATAGCGCAGCGGAGGTTGAAGGGGTCGAACTTCTCCTGCGTTGATTTGAACTGATTTCTGCATCGGGCTTGTTTGTGCAGCGACTTTTTCTGCCAGCTACCGTATACTCTTCGGCGCTTGTTGTCCTTCCGGAATCAGCGTCAGATACGGCAGCGGGTCGCGCGCATCTTTCTCCGCATCACCATAAATGATGATGCTCATACGAACAAAGTCCGGTAAACCGGACTGCAAAACAATTGTACCATCATTCATGATGATTTGTTCGAAAGAGCATTGTCGTTCACGGCGATGCGAAGAATTAATCATCCCTACGCTCAATTTGCTCCATGGCCTCGTTCAGCTTGTTTGCAGTATGATGTTCCTTCTGGTTTTGAATATACTGAAGAACAGACGGAAGATCACGCTCTGCGAAAGATAACACACCAAAGCCGTCTTGCCAGGCGAAGCTTTCCGTTACTTGCAACTCTTTGTTCAAAAAATAGGTGCTGCTTCCTTTGAGCTTGCCGATAATGTCGCTGACAGATTCCGCCGGTGGTATGGTGATGGCAATGTGGATATGATCTTCGATTCCACCGATTCCATGAAGAATACAATCAAACCGCTTCGCCTTGTTCTCCAAAAAAGGATAAAGAACTTTTTCTATCGCAGGGATAATGAGCGGTTCACGTCGGGGTGTTGCCCAAATCGCATGATAAAAAAGCCTGTAGTATACTTTGGACATAATTGTGCCCTCAATTTTGTCACGTTACATGGATGAACAAAAGCAAAAAAAATCACATCACGCTACCTCCCCTCCACCATCGTTCACGATGGTTTGTTTGATTGAGCGTTGACGTTTACGTCAACGCGGAGAAGCAACGGCTCGCGCATCTTTCTCCGCATCACCATAAATGATGATGCTTAAACGAACAAAGTCCTGTAAACCGGACTGAGGCGCAACACGCTGTAGTTCACGATGGTTCGTTGGAATAAGCGTTGATGTCAACGCGGAGAAGCATCACCGTATACTCTTCGGCGCTTGTTGTCCTTCCGGAA
>CAYJSZ010000030.1:2843-5754 GCA_964372545.1 uncultured Ignavibacteriaceae bacterium | reverse complement strand
ACCGTATACTCTTCGGCGCTTGTTGTCCTTCCGGAATCAGCGTCAGATACGGCAGCGGGTCGCGCATCTTGCTGAAATCTTCTTTAGCCTTCTGCAGCAGCGCGGGAGCCTGCATCAGCTCAATCGCGGAAGTTGCGAGCGTCTTTGCGGCGACAAGCATTCCTTTCTCGCCGATGCTGGTGCCCGTGCACGCGACAATCTGCCAGCTATGCCCGGGCGCGCCATAAGTGTAAGCGGCCACCGTGAGTTGACCCACCGGAACAAACCAGCTGATGTCGCCAACATCGGTCGAAGCCAGACCTTGAGAGGGTTGCTCGGGAAGTCGCTCGACTTCTTCGGAGAGAGCCTTCTCCAGTTTCCGTCCTAACGGCTCTTGGGTCTTGCCGGCAAAGGTCTTTTCTTCCTGCGTGAACTTCGGCGCGCCGATTTGCTGCAGGTTACGGTGGATGACTTCCGAGAGCGTCCGGTTCGGCAAGACCTCGTGCATGTCGGCATCCACCTGCACAGCGGAGAGTTTCGTGCGGGTCATCATCGCCGCGCCCTCGGCAATTTCGTTGATCCACTCGTAGTACCTCTCGACGTCCGTATGTTTGTTCGCGCGGATGTAATACCAGACTTCCGCGTCCGGCGGCACAACGTTCGGCTGCCCGCCGCCGTTGGTGATGACATAGTGAATTCGGGCATCCTCCCTCACATGTTCACGCATCATGTTGACGCCGTGGTCCATCAGCTCGACGGCGTCGAGCGCGCTGCGCCCTTCGTGCGGTGAGGTCGAGGCGTGTGCAGGCAGACCGGCAAATCGATATTTCACCGAGACATTCGCTTTCGAGTAGCTGAAGCCTGCCGTGTTCCGATCCCCGGCGTGCCAGGTGAGGATCGCGTCGCAGTCTTTGAACATCCCCCCGCGAAGCATGTACGTCTTGCCGATGCCGGTCTCTTCGGCGGGAGTTCCGTACAGCCGAATCGTGCCGGATGCCTTTCTCCCCTCGATCGACTTCTTGACGGCAATCGCCGCCGAAGTGCTTGCAGTCCCGAAGACACTGTGTCCGCAGCCGTGGCCCGCACCGGCCTCCGGACGCTCTTTCCGCTCCGGCGTCGTATCCTGCGACAGTCCCGGCAGCGCATCAAACTCCGCCAAAATACCGATGACCGGCTTTCCGCTGCCGTACGATGCAACGAACGCCGTCGGCATTCCTGCAACGCCTTTCTCGACGGTGAAGCCGTTGGCTTCGAGGAAGTCCGTCAATTCTTTCGCGGATTTGAATTCCTGCAGTCCCGTCTCCGCGTACGTCCAGATATTCTTGTTGACGCGCTTGATGGCGTCAGCGTTTGCATCAATCCACCCGGTTGCAATCTTCTTCGCCTCTTGCGCAAGTAAGGCGCTTGTGGTGAGAAAACAAAAAGCAGCGACGATCGTTTTAATCCTCATAACTCCTCCGTCTTTAAAAGCCCGTTTACCATAACCCGCCGATTGAAAGCCCGAGCGAGAACATTTTGATTTGGTTCTCCGTTTTTTGGTTGCTTGAACCGAAGTAATCGTAGCCGTCTTTGCTGTAAAGATAGTCGCGATACTCCGTTGTCAATTGACCGGGGACCCAGCGTATTTCTGTCTGCAACGAAATAAACTTCCACAAAAAAACCTGAATGCCCAACCCATAGCTGTACTGAAATTCCGAGATATCTTTTGGGCCGTTCCAGCTCGTGAACGGAGATGTTGCGCCCGAGATCGTGTACGTCTCGTTGCCGGAGCCAAGACCGAGCATGCCGTAGAAACTCAATGGAATTTTCCAGGGAAGGACGTGAAGCTGCAGGTCAACAAAGAACAGGGAGAGGGAAGGATCTTTGTAGGCAACGTAGTTCGTCGACCCTTCCTGGGCCGGCGCCTGGAACGAGTTGAATTTCGTGCTCCAATACGTAATGCCGAGCCCACCGCCGAAGTCATCATCTAGATAGAGATAGTTCACATTAAACCCAAAGGTACTGGCGGATTGAGACACCGAAAGCTCACTGCTTCCGGATGGCTGCTTGAAGAACGGGTCGGCCACGGACGTGTAGTAGCTTGAAACGTAGAAACCTTTGGGCCTTGTGAGTTCGCTCTGAGTTTCCTGTGCCTGAGCTGAAAGAACGATGCTCAAGAGAAACATTTGAACGGCGAGAAATACGGTGCGAAATTTCATGACGCCTCCCGTGTAATGAACGAAGGGGCAGACTCGAGTCTGCCCCGATGAATTTTTTCCCTTGCCGATCATTCCTTTCTTCTCGGCTTCCAGTCCATGTCGAGCGGCTCCTGCTCAGGGAACAACGAGAGCTTTGCCGCTTCGACTTTCTGCTTGAACGCTGGGACATCCTCATTGAAGACCTTATTGAACTCTTTCAGTGAAGATTCCAACAGCGCTTCCGCCTGCCGCAAATACGTCGTTTGCGTGCTGTTCGGCGCATCCCAGGTGGCCGTCAACGAGCCGCGGACGGAATTCAGCCTGGCCGAAACCGTGTTGCTGCTGCGCGTCAAGCCCTGAATGCGGTTCGGCTCTGCGATGAACAGGTCGGCCACGGTCGTGAGCTTCTTCCGTAAATCGCTCGCGGTGGCGCGCAGTTGCTTCACCGTGTCGTCATTCCGCTCTCGGCCTTGTTCGAGTGCAGCATCTATCACCCGACGCATCCGGACAATGCGGTCGACGGCTTCTGCGACAACTTCAACGCGCTGGGTAACGTTCTGGATCAAATCGAACTTCGCTTGCCGGTCTGCCATCGAGATATTCACGCGCGGGTCGGCCAGGACTTCCACGGTCTGCGTAGCTTCCGCCTTCCCGGCTCTGACACGCACGGTGTACTTACCGGGTAGAACCTCCGAGCCTTGCGGGGTGAAGAAATCTTCCTGTCCCGGCGTCGGGGGAGTCAGCCGGGGAACGCG
>CAYJSZ010000030.1:0-2743 GCA_964372545.1 uncultured Ignavibacteriaceae bacterium | reverse complement strand
TCTCGCCGCGGAACATCGCGTCGGCGGGGAAGTGGTAGCCATCCACTTGCTTGATCTGGTGCTGATAGGTTGCGGGAATCTCAAACAGGTGCAGAGGCTTGTCGAGAATTTCTTTTGTCACCGAGCGAAGCGGGCGAATGTCGTCAAGGATGAATCCGGATCTTCCATGCGTGCCGATCACTAAGTCATGATCGCGGGGATGCACCATGAGCGCCATATACGATGCCGTCGGCAATCCCGCCGTCCACTTCATCCAATTCTTCCCGTCGTCAACGCTCACCCAGAGGCCGAATTCCGTGCCTAAATACAGCAGGTCTTTCTTCACCGGGTCCTGCTCGATCACCAGCGCGTAGCCCCACATCTCCTTCTTGTCCTTGGAGCCGGCGGTTGGATCGTTTTTCGTCAGGCTTGTCCAGCTCTTGCCGAAGTCGGTCGTTTTGTACACATAAGTTGTCCAGTTGCTTCGGCGGTGGTCGTCAAACACAACATACGCAGTGCCCGCGTCAAACTTCGACGCTTCGATATGCGGCACCCACGTGTTGGCCGGAACGCCGGAGATATTCTTCACCACGTTTGTCCAATTCTTCCCGCCATCCTGCGTCACGTGCACATTGCCGTCGTCCGTCCCGACCCAGAGCACGCCCCGCTGTATCGGACTTGGCGCAATGGTCATGATCGTGGTGTGGTTTTCAGCGGCCGTCACATCTTTGGTGAGTCCGCCGCTTTCATCCTGCTTTTGCTTCGACGGGTCGTTGGTCGTCAAATCCGGACTGATGATTTCCCACACCTCGCCGCGGTCGGCGCTCTTGTGGACGAACTGGCTGCCGTAGTAGATCGTCTTCTTGTCGAACGGGTCTGCGGCGATGCCGGCGTTCCAGTTGAAGCGCAAGTCAACGCCGTCCGGCCCCCACGGGCGAATACCTTTCCGCTCGCCGGTCTTCCAGTTGAAGCGAATCAGCGCGCCGCCCTGGGACATGGCGTAGCCGTAGGAGGGGTCGGAGGGATCGACCAACGCGGCAAAGCCGTCGCCGAAGCCGACTTCGTTCCAGTGCCAGTTACGGATGCCGCTGTTCTCCCACACGTCGCTCGGCCCGCGCCACGAGCCGTTATCCTGCATGCCTCCGAACACATTGTAGGGCGTCTCCATATCGACGTTGATATGATAGAACTGGCCGAGGGGCAGGTTGTCCACGAACCGCCAGGTGCGGCCGTAATCGCGGCTGAAGTACACCCCGCCGTCGCTGCCGTCGATGAGATAGCTGCCGTCGTTGGGATGAATCCAGAGCGCGTGGTGGTCGGAGTGGACGCGGTTCTGTCCGCCCAGCGTGCGGAATGTTTTCCCAGCATCCTCGCTGACTTGCAAGTTCGAGTGCAAGCTGTAGAGGCGGTTTTCGTTCTGGGGGTCGACGCGGATGTCGCAGTAGTAGAACGGGCGTGGTGCGATGTTCGGCGAGTTGTTGATCATGCGCCAGGATTTGCCGCCGTCGTCGGACCGATACAGAGCGTTCTTCGTTGCCTCGACGAGCGCGTAGACGACGTCGGGGTTGTTCTTTGCAATCGCGATCCCCAGGCGGCCGAGGTCGCCTTTTGGCAGCCCCTCTTTGTCAGTGAGTTTTTTCCACGTCTCTCCGCCATCGTGCGTTACGTACAGTCCACTGCCCGGTCCGCCTGATTTGAAGAACCAGGGCCACCGGCGATACTCCCACATCGCAGCAAAGAGTTTATTCGGATTGCTCGGATCCATCACCAATTCCGCACAGCCGACTTTTTCGTTTACGTACAAAACTTTGCGCCAGGTCTTGCCACCGTCGGTGGTTTTATACACGCCACGGTCAGGATTTTCTCCCCACATTTGACCCATGGCAGCAGCGAATGCAACGTCGGGATTGTTGGGATGAAGAAGAACGCGGTGAATGCGCTCGGTTTTGTCGAGGCCCATGTGCGTCCATGTGTCGCCGCCGTCGAGCGATTTGTAGACGCCGTTGCCGACGCTCGCACTGTTGCGGGGATTGCCCTCGCCCGTGCCAACCCAGACGACGGACGGATTTTGCTGATCGATTGCGATAGAGCCGATAGCCGCGACCGGTTGGCCGTCGAAGATCGGTTGGAACGTCGTGCCGCCGTTCACGGACTTCCAGACGCCGCCGATGGAGACGCCGACATAAATAATGTCGGGATTGGAAGCAACGGCCTGGATATCGGCGATGCGGCCGCTCATGCCGGCCGGACCGATGCTGCGGGCTTTCATGCCGGAGAAGTGTTTGGCGTCGAATTGTGCAAACGCGCCGAGCGAGAGTACAACAAGCAGAATGACACACAGGGAGAGACGGGCGAACCAGCAAAACGGTCTGTTCATGGTAAGCTCCTTATGTTGGAACGTTGAAGAGAACGAAGAGTCGGATGTACCGCCATTCCTCAACGTGCAAGAAGACCTCTTGCGGGAACGACGGCATGCGGCATCAAGCAGAAAAGCTGAGGGAGAGAATAGGAGAATCTGTCTGAAAAGTCAACAGGCAGAAAGATAGCGAGATGTCCGACTTCTTCCGCCGGTTTATTCCCCGTCAGAAGTCGGACATTTTATGAGGGTCTTGTTCTTCGCTTCTACCACCGGCGTCTTGCCGAGGACATCGTCAATCGACAGGTTGTCCATCGGGCCTAATTTCAAATCGCGCAAGCCCTGCTCGATGACCTTCCGGTCGCCGACCACGATAACGGCGACCTTCTTCGATTCCAGATATTTCTT
>CAYJSZ010000029.1:0-23731 GCA_964372545.1 uncultured Ignavibacteriaceae bacterium | reverse complement strand
GAAGTTGTTCGAGCGCTCTGTTCGTACGCCATCCGGTTCAAGTTCGTGGAAGGAGGGGAGAGATGCAAGGGAATCGGTGATCGTCCCGTCGGCAATCCAGCGAATGCCTTCTTCTTCGGCGATGATGCCGAGCTTACCGAACAGCTCGTTTTTGCAAAAGTAGCACCGGTCGGGGGGATTTTCTCGGAACTTCAGGTCGTCCGTCTCTTCGGTATTGACAATGCGATACCGGGAGCCGAAGCTTTTAGCTAATGCGACGGCCTCTTCAAACTCCCGTGTCGGGTACGTCTCAGATTTCCCGATCATTGCGAGCGCGTTCTCACCGAGTATATTCGTCGCCACGCGCACCAGGAGCGTGCTGTCAATCCCGCCCGAAAAGCCGACGGCGACGGTTTGCATCTCACGGAGGATATTTTGGAGATGAGAGTGTTTGAATTGAAGGTCAACGGGAAGCATTGGAAAATAATGTCAAATGACAAAAGAAGAAGGTCGGAAAGAGACAGAGTCTATTTATTGTCGTTGCAGTTGTATCTTTAATTGTACTATCTTCAGGCATCATTCAAAATGCATTTGCGGAAGAAGGAACTGGCTGCCTTAGATGCGGATCGCCAACAGACTGTCTGCTCACGTTGGTCGTGATACCACTGCTGTATGCTATGATTTTCAAGGTAAGAGTCCGGGAAAACAACCTCACGCGTTCGGTCGGGTTGATCGTTTCCCTCGCCTCATATTTTTGACCTCCACAAAATACTAAAGGCCATCCCGACTGCTGATGGCCTTCTCGCGGCAACTCATATCTCCTTCTCAGTGCACCGCGATCTTCATCTTATACACTGCGCCGCGTTCGGTGGTGAACACTATCGTTCCGTCGTTCGCTGCGGAGGGGTACAGCGCAACTTCGCCAAAACCTTCCGTCAAATTCTTTTTGACTTTTCCTTCGTTGTCTGTAATCCAGATGTTGCCGGAGAGAATGCGGTGCCCGTCGTCTTCGGTCACCATATACACGATGTAGTTTTCGTTCAGCCAACAAGGCGACTCACCTTTTGCGTCGATGAGGACGGGATTCTTTCCATCTCTCGACACCACGTAGAGCGATGGCCTGCCCGCGAACTCAACGACAGAGAGGTTGTTGTTTGGCGACCAGGAGGAGTTCAGCACTTGCCGCGCCTGACGAAATGGCCGTATGCGTTGGCTTTTTCCCCCATCGTACTGTTCCAGCGCATCTGTCGACCAGCGAGAAAAAGACACTTCCTGCCTCGGAACGGAAACGACACTTACGGTCGAATCGGTCAGTTCGACTCTCTTAAGTTCGAGTCCCGAGCGGGTCGTGAAGGTGAGCAGATCGTTGCGATTCCATTGCGGAAGCGAAAGTCTGCTGCGAGAGCTGAGCGGGCCGGTCACGGCGATTTCGGCGTGGTTTGCTACATCCAACAGCTCGATGGCAACACGCTTCGTATTCTGCTGTTGATGATTTGCACGAACGACGATGTATTTCCCGTCGGGCGACCATTGATGCCCCCACCCGACGGCTGCATGAGAACAGAGCTCGTGCGCGTTCTCGCCGTCTGAATCCGCAACGTAGAGTTTTTCAAAAGCTTTGCCCGTGAAAGAAATGTATTCACCGGTTGGCGAGAGTTTGGCAGAGCTGGCATACGGAATCGGGAGTCTTTCCGGAGGAATGACGATCCGGATTTCCTGCGCTGCAACAGAGGTTGCAAAAAGCAAGACGGTCAACAGGGTCCGTGGAAAAGTGCGGAACATTGCTTATCTCACAAAAACCATTTTTCGTGTCAGGGTTGATGAACCATGTCGGAGCTTGTAGAAGTAGACGCCGGACGGGACTATGTTGCCATCCTGATTTGTGCCGTTCCAGGTTATGTGGTGCGTTCCCGTCTCGCGTTCTTCATCGAGAAGTATAGCGACGGGCTCGCCGAGGAGGTTCAGGACATCCAACCGCACTCTACCTGCCTGGGGGAGCGTGAAGCTGATCACTGTGGTTGGGTTGAACGGGTTCGGGAAATTCTGCTCGAGAGAAAACTCTAAGGGCACCGTATCCGGTCGCTGAGTGCCGGCAGCGGCAACGCGTGTGAGTGAGATATCCTGAAAGGTAAAGAATGTGTCGGCGGCGCTGATCGTAAGCGTCGTGTCTCGATAGCCGGCTTTTCGGAATGTAAACAACTGACTGCCGGCGGGGAGATTCTCAAAGTAGTAGATACCGTTACCGGCGGTCGTGTCGCCCACCTGCCAGTACCTAAACGTCTCCTGAAACGAATTTGTTTTGTAGATGTGGCCTTCCGTTTCCACTGTAACGTCGTTGAGCGGAGCGCCTGTTGTTCGGTCGCTGACGATGCCGAGGACCGTGTGGATCGGCGGTCGCTGAACTCCGAAATATTCGAGAACGGACATCCACAGCGCCTTCGCCTCGGCTCTTCGATACTGGTCGTTCATGTTGCGGAGGTTTTGCGTCGGGTTCGAGTGGAACGCGCCTTTGCTCAACACGGCAGGCATGGTCAGGCTGCGCAAGGCTCCCAGCGAGATGCCGCCGTTGGTTCCTCCATAGAACGTCCAATCGAGCCGCATGCCGCTGTTGGTGGTCCGGAGCGTCCTGGCGACTTTGTCAGACATCATCCTTGCCATCACGTCGGCGGTTCCGTGCCAGTACGCTACACCCAGGCCGAGCCCGCGAGAATCGCTCGACAAAACTGAGTTATCGTTCATCTGGCGTTTTTCTTCGACGAGGACAAGCACGTAGTTCGTGTTGGCGGTGTTTGAGGAGTTGCTATGGATGGAATGAAACCAATCGACGTTGTAGTTGTTAGCGAGTGCTGCGCGCTGGGTGAGGCTGATGTCGGCGGTATTCGTCGATCGCGTGAGAATAACCGTGTCGATACCGGAATGTTCGAGGAGGGTTTTGAGATGGAGCGCGACCGAGAGGGCTTTCTCTGTTTCCGAGTAGCCGTACATCCCTTTATTCTGGAACGTCCCGTCGCCCGCCAGGCCGTGGCCGGGGTCGAGACAGATCGAAATCTCCGAGAGGTCGGCTTTCGTTTGGCCGGGCACGGAATGAACGACGCACGCGAGCAGGACGAGAGCCGCGATGAATTTCCAACTCATGAAATTCACTCAGTAACAACGGTGAATAGGCAACAATCCTTCTTGGTGTCCGTTTCAACAGTTCATCTGTAAGTAAATCCTCTTCGCGACAAGAGTCAAGTCTTTTTCTGAAGTTTCTTCTCCCGACTTACAGGCCTTGCCGGACCCGGCTAGAGTCTATTCATCCCCCCCGATGGTTCCCTCGTTCAACGCCTTTTCGTAGATCTGCTTGTATTCTCTGATCCCTTGGAGGAGCGCCTCGGCGATCTTTGCTTGACCCTGGTTGCTCTTCAGTACCTTCTCATCCTTGCGGTTCGAGAGATAGCCCGTCTCCACAAGGACATTCGGCATCGACGCCCCGACCAGCACATAGAAGCCCGCCTGTTTCACCACACCGTTCTTGGTTTTGAGCTGTTTCTTCATCGCATCAACGGTAGTGGCGGCGAAATCCTCACTGTGCCTCACAAACGCACTCTGCGCCATCGTCATGATGATGAACTCTTCTTCCGTCCACTGTTTGTACCGCTGCTGGTAATTTTCTTCGAGTTGGATGGAGGAGTTCTCACGTTCTGCAATGCGGATGGCGCTCTCTTCCTTGCCGGGCCGGAGCAGATAGATTTCAAAACCGCTGACGCTCGACGGTTTGCGCTCTGTCGCGTTGCAGTGAATGCTGATGAACAATTTTCCGCCGGCTTCGTTCGCGATCTGCGTGCGGCGATAGAGCTCCACAAACGTGTCGGTCTTTCTCGTGTAGACGACCTTTACGCCTTTCATGTTCTGCTCGATGAGCTTTCCCAACTTCAACGCGACGGCCAGCGCAACATCTTTTTCTTTTGTGCCGGTGACGCCGATGGTGCCGGGGTCCTTGCCGCCATGTCCCGCGTCGATGACGATGACGTCTAACTTCCACCGTGCGCGATAGAGGTCGAGGTTCTGCCGGATCGCCTCCTGGCGCCTGTGTTCCGGCACGGATTTTTCCGCTTCCGCACGGGTGCGCAGCGAGATCAGAAGGTTGTGGGATTCCGGGTCGTTGATGATCTCCGGGGGCGGCATAACGTCGGGTGCGACACGGAACGTCAATTGAATCGAGGTGGGTGAAGGGAAAACGAGAATCTGTCGGATGGCACCGTACGGCCGCGCCTGTTTGAGCGCGAGCGTGTCCGCCGTGGCATCGGGAATGGTGACAAAGAGCCAGCCGTCCCCCTTCAGCCATGCTTCGACGTCGTTGAGCTTCTTCGATGCAAGGACCGTCAGCAGGTAGCCGTTCAGACGCGGTTCAATCTCAATCCCGGTGATATCGAACTGGGCGCGGGACGGTTTGGTGCCGACGAAGATGTAGGCGGTCTCGCGGTCATAAGAGATTTTTGCCGGGGAGAGACGGGCGAAGAGCTGGAGAAACGTCCACGCCGGGACAAAGTACGTGCTGTCCACCAGCAGGATTTGTTGGGCGAATTGCGAAACGCTGGCGGAGTTCGTTGCAAGCTCCGTAATGACCACGAACGGATTGTTCGCCGAGACTTTGATCCGATGCGCGGGAAGCCGTACCTCGAGCTTGCGTGTGCTGTCGTTCCGGGTAAACGGGATCGTAAGCGCGGAAGCAAATTCGTTCAGCGCTACGTACGTGACGCCAAGAGAATCCAGTCCGAGAAGCGTTCGCGGCGCTTGCTGTTCAATCTGGAGAGTGACTTTTTTCTGATCGGCGCAGACGGGAGAGTAAGCGAGGGCAAGAAGGGAAACAAGGCAGGAAAGTTCACATAGTCGTCGATTCATCGTCAGCGGTAATTGACAAATTGAAGTGCGATGGGGAGACTTGCCGCGCGCAACACCGCCATCACGCTCTGCAGATCGTCCTTATTCTTTCCACTCACACGAATCTGGTCATCCATGATTTGCGCCTGCACTTTCAGCTTCGTGTCTTTAATGAGCTTGATGACTGTTCTGGCGTTGTCCTTATCAATACCGACCTGCAAATTGACGGCCTGTCGAACTGTCCCGCCCGCAGCAGGCTCAAGCGTACCGTACGTCAGCGCCTTGACCGGCACGCCCCGTTTGATCAGTTTTGACTGCAGGATGTCGATGGCGCTCTTCAGATGAAACTCATCGATCGTGGCGACCACGAGTTTCTTTTCCTTCTGGTCGAAGCTGATCGACGTTTTCGAATCTTTAAAATCGTACCGCTGGATGATTTCTTTTAATGCCTGGTTGACGGCATTATCGACCTCCTGGAGATTGACTTCCGAAACAATGTCGAACGACGACTGTTGCGCCATGGGTCAGTTGATAATTTCGATCTTGTTCTCTGCCTCGTTGATGCGCATGCGGATACGAATGGTGTCGCTGTGCACAACGACCTTGCCCACGCCGATGAAGATGATCTCGTCTTTGGTGGAGCTTTCGACAAAATAGCGGCCGTTTTCGTTCTCGGAAAGCGGTGTAAGCATGTTCAGCGTGATGCCGGTAAAATCACGATCCGTTCCGCCTAATTGTTTTGGCTTGAAATAAATTTGCCGCGCACGCATCGCGTAGTAGCCGAGGTCATTAATGATAGCGGTGCGGCTCGATTCCACCGCGTTGGACTTAAACATTGTCAGGCCGACCGCGATTGCGATCCCGACGATAATGACCCCCAAAATGACTAACAATAATTGTTGTTGGCCCATGTGTCCCTCTTACATGCTATGGCGTTTTGTTGCTCTGTCAGTTCCATTCTTGTGAGATCGTGATGCCGCGATTCCGTAACTCAGCAAGCAACGGGTCCAGAGGTACGCACTGCTCCGGTGTCAGAACACCCCTCATGCTGATGGTGCCGCGTACGATCTGTTGTGCGATGATCGACGTCGGGAACCCGGTCGTGCGCATCATGGCACTAATATTATCATTCTCTTGATAAGAATCAACGAGATTGAACGTCAGCGTTTGCTGCTTCCCCGCGCGTAAGCCTTGTAAAGTCACGCGTACGAGAACCACATCCGGGTCCGAGCCCGACAGCCTCCGTTTGAGCAATTCGACAAACATTTCTTTCGCAGTCAGGAGATTCGGGCCGACCGTGATCGGCTCGTTCGAAGCAAACCCGATGTCGATCAGTGTCTTGAAACGTTCACAATGTCCGGCGTAGCGAATTGTTTTATAATCCAGCTCGCGGACCTTGCCTTCGAATATTTCCGGCAACAACGACGTCCCCCCGGATGTATGAAATGCTTCCAACGGGCCGAAGGGAGGGGGGAAATTGATTCGCTCAATTTCTGTCATCGCGTCGATTTCAACCTTCTTGTAGTCGCGCAGCGCTACGCTCTTGCCGCCATACTCGTTGAGGAGTCCTTCCGCGGAAAACACCAGTTGGTAATTCAGCGGCGGTTTGGGATGTTGAGGAAGTCCCCCGACACGAATGAAGATCGAGTCTACCGTTTCAAACTGCTCCGCGCCGCGGGCGGCAAGCACGTTCGCCATTCCCGGAGCCAGGCCGCAGTTGGGAATGATGAGAATATTCCGCTCGTTCGCTTTTGCATCGAGACTTCGCTGGCGCTGCACGACGTCGTCGTTGCCGCCAAGGTCGCAGAAGTGCACACCGGCCTCCAGAGCAGCCCTCGTCAGTTCATAATTGTGCCCGAACGTCGTTGCGGCGATGGCGCAATCATGCCCCTCCATCAGGGCGATGACGTCGTCAAAGTATTCGACGTCCACGCGCACCGGGCGAACGTGCTCTGACCTGATCCAATCCGCCGTGGCTTTCGCCCGCTGGAGATCCGCGTCTGCGAGTGTAATTGCTTCAATGCCCGCCGAATGCGCCAGATCGTATGCCAGAGCGCTGCCCATCATTCCAGACCCGATAACCAGAAATTTCATGGTGTGAGGTTAAAAAGTATGTCTCGCAGTGAGAGATTTTTTCTGGATGAAGAAGAAATTACTGAATACAAATTGTCGATTGTGGATTGGAAATTGTAGGTTATTCTGTTCGTGGCTTTCTTAGATAGCTCATGAAGCCGTAAAGCATTTTCGAGATAGTTGAGCACAATTCATAAGCTTCGTCGAAATCTTTCTGAGATATGTATTCCTCGTCAAGTGCTATGTAGAGTTGATTTTTCACCTCGGAGACCGACCGGCGTGCATACCTGAGAAACCTGACAAACTCTGTGTTCGACTGTGAGTCAAATCCTTCAGCGATGTTCGACGTAATTGAGATGACTGCCCTTCTTACCTGATCCACAAGAGGATAATCCCTAGAGAATTTTTTCCCCTCGTTAAGACATAGATTTTCCTGCTCAGCTTTCTGCCCTCCTTCCAAACTTCCAAGTCTTCAAATCTTAAAATTTTCATTGCAAAACCTCCTTTGTTATTGAGTTGAAGTATTGGAATCGATCATTACGAATTTACAACCTCGAACCTCGCATCTACAATTTTCAATCTTCAATCTATTTTCTGATCTCGCCTGTTTCCATACTCCAGAAGAGAAGGTCAAGCTCGTCCACCGGGATGCCGACCCTCTCTGCGAAATGTTTGAAGCTCCGTTCGATCGAGAGATACTGTTTGCGCGAAATCGATTTTGGAAGTGACCGGATGGCGCCGAACCGTCGCAAGTTTCTCAGAATGTGCCGGTCGAGAATCGCCAGCCCCCCGTTCTTGCCGATGTTGCGCAAGAAATGCGTCGCTTCTTTGTAACCGAGGCCCTTCACATTCCTCACCAGCCATTCCCGCAGCTCGAATGACGCCGCGCCGTTGGAGAGCGCTTCGAGAATCGTCGGCATTTCCGATTTGATTCGGACGAGATGCTTCGCCTTCGTTTTGTGAAAACGTATGTAGTGCGCTCTGTCGGCAAGGACGGGCTCAGGGTCGATCTCACGAATGGCGAATTTCCGAAGTTTCAGAACCTCGACCGCTTTGTCGGCATTCTCCGCGCTCGTCTGTGGCGTCAGGAGACAATAAAGAAGCTCGTAGAAATACTCTGAGGAACGGACGCGTGCGAATTCGGAAAGGCGGCTTTGGATTGCAGCCTTCTTCGATTCATACAGCCGGCGAAGCTCGCTCATCTGTTCGATCTTCTTCATTCGGCAAGCGATACCTTGAGAGTGGATGAACCGTTGCGAAGTGTGACGACGCCATCATTCTCCAACGCCCGCAAGAGGCCGAAAAGCCAGCGTGTATCCCTTCGCGTGAATCTCTCTTTTATCTGCCGCCCCAGTCGTTCGGAGGCAATGGTTCGTTTGTTCTTTAGGTTACGGAGGGTCTCGACGATGCGGCCGCGATAAATTCGGTTGGCAAGACCGTCTCGACCCGGTTCTTGTTTGGAAATCCGGGGGCGTCTTCTTTCAGTCTTGAATGCGCTTGGGCAAAGCTTTGAGACGGGGCAGACGTCGCATTTCGGGCTCCTTTCTGTGCAGAGTGCCGAGCCGAAGTCGAACAGTGCTTGATTCCAGTCGTGGGCGCGCTTCGCAGGCAAAACGTGGGCGGCAATATCCCAAATGTCAAGGTGCTTAGATTCTGCGGGGAAGAGTCTCGCGAGTACTCTTCGAACGTTCGTATCGGCTGCCGGGACCTGCCGGTGAAACGCAAAGCACGCGATCGCGTGTGCGGTGTAGCGACCGATACCGGGGAGTCGTTGCAGCGCGTCGATATCGCGCGGAAGTCTTCCGCCATGCTCTTGCTGCACGATTCTCGCGAGCTGCTGCAGCCGGATGGCTCTGTTATTGTATCCCATCCCGCGCCATGCTCGAACGACGGACGACTTTTTCGCTCTCGCCAGCGATCGAAGAGATGGGAAACGTCTGAGGAACAGCGGGTATTTCTCAACTACACGACCTGCCTGTGTCTGCTGTAACATGATTTCCGAAACAAGTATGCGGTAGGGATCGCGCGTGCGTCGCCACGGAAGGTCGCGACCGTGGCGTTTGTACCAACGGAGAATGCGGGCGGTAATTGCCGACTTGCGATTGCCGATTGTCGATTGTTTATTCAAACTTTAATACTCCATTACTCCATTACTCCATCACTCCCCGCCTGCCTCAATACGTCTTGTGAGTGGCGGGCAGGCATCACTCCATATTCCATAATCTGTTACTCATGCGTTAATTGCTTCACGAACTGTTTATTGCCTTCCAAAATATCCAACTGCTTCAATTCTTCTAACGCGACCCAACGGATTTCTTGAAACACGTTGTTCCGCGGCTCTCCGGCAAAGTTCGACACGAAGCAATACGCCACTTCAAACTTTCCACCGTCATCATACTCCGCTGTTTGGAGCTCCATCCGCTCGATGGCTTTGAGCTGGATCGACAATTCTTCGCGCAGCTCGCGATCGAGGCAATGAACGATCGTTTCGTTCTGTTCCAATTTGCCGCCGGGGAATTCCCACTTCAGCTCGTAGCGAGCGCCCTTTTTGCGCTGGCAGACCAGCAGTTTTCCGTCTCGCCGGAGAATTGCGACCGCGACGCGTGTCATCATCGGCCAAAATATAGGCAGAGAAGGCGTGAAATCCAATGCAAACCGAGCAGAATTTTCTCTCGACTTGCAATGTGCAAAAAAACTTTTATCTTGTTTATGAGATCAAGGAGCCACCATGAAATTCCACCGAACCCTTTTCTCCATGCTGTTTCTTTTCGCGAACGCTTTGCTCGCCCAAGTTGCCAACCATGTCGTCATCAGTGAAGTGTACGGCGGGGGAGGTAATTCAGGAGCCACGCTTAAGAATGACTTTGTGGAGTTGTACAATCCTACGAATTCTCCCGTTACCATGACAAATTGGTCGATTCAGTACCAGGCCTCGGGATCGACAGGGCAATTCGGTTCAGGCACCACCACCAGAACAATATTCTCCGGGACCATATCGCCCCGCGGATACTTCCTCATTCAAATGGCTCAAGGATCTGGTGGAACGACTCCTCTGCCAACGCCAGATGCAGTTGGGACAATTGCAATTGCCGCAACGGCGGGGAAAATTGCGTTGGTGCAGGATAGTCTCCAAATCACCAATGCTACTGATCCTACAGTCGTTGATTTTGTTGGATTCGGAACAGGCACAAACAAATACGAAGGTACCGGACCCGCACCTGCGCCGAGCAACACCACAAGCATTGAGCGAAAAGCTTCGGCGACTTCAACTGCGACTACCATGGGAGCGGGCGGCTCAGAAGAACGAGCAGGCAATGGTTGGGACTCGAACAACAATGCCAGCGATTTCTTTACCAGAGCCCCAGAACCTCAAAACAGCGCGAGTCCGAAAGAACCAGTTACCGCCGGTACCGCGCTTGCGGGTATCGGCACGGCATCCATCTCTCCAGCGATACTGAAGGCCGACACCGGCTTGACCGTGACGCTCACCATTCGCGGTGATGCGGCGGGAACAGTTACTAAGATCGTGACGCTCGTTCCGAGTCCGTTTACCTGGTCGCGATCTTCTTCCGATGTCATTGTCACGCGTGGTGGAACTCCGACTGTTCGAGTTAGTCAGGACAGTGTCATTCTCACCAATGTTAACCTTCCCGCGAACGACAGCGTGTTTGTGCAAGTGAGAAGGCTGGCCGCATCGGACACGACGCTGAGAGTTGACGTTCGAGTAGAGACGGGCGCGGGCGGCGACTCAACTGCTGCAATCTCACTCTTACCCAGAATTCTATTATACGGCACACCGCGACCAATCTTCGATATGCGCGCGAACAACGCGAGCGGCGTCCCCTTGCTGAAGGACAAGCCCGTCACCGTGCGAGGGGTCGTGACTGTCGGGAATCAGTTTAACGGGCCGTCATATCTCCAGGATGTTTCGGGAGGCATCGCGGTGTTCGATAACAGCTTCTCAAGCACGAGGCAGATTGGGGATGAAGTCACAATCACAGGAACTGTCATCCAGTTTAATGGATTGACAGAGCTTGAGCAAGTAACCGTGCATCAAGTCCATAGCACGGGAAATATTGTGACGCCTGTGATCGTCACGGCATCACAAGTCGCTCGGGATGGAAGCGGCGGGTCAGAAATCTATGAAGGTTTGTTGGTTCAACTAAGGCGCGTGAGGGTGGTCGATCAAAACAATCAGTCATTTGCCTCTTGGTCGGGTAATTCGAATTACAAGCTGATCGATGCGACCGATACTGTTACTGTTCGCATTGACGGAGACACAGATATCGGTGGATCGTCAGCACCGCAGACAGAATTTGATATTGTGGGTGTAGTGGGACAGTTTGTTCAGTCCTCGCCCTTCCTCGGCGGGTATCAGATTCTTCCGCGCTCGAAGAACGATATTGTTTCGCGTGGGCCGGTCATTGAGGTAAACCCCATCGAGTCGAATATTACCGCATCGTCGTTGCGCATCAACTGGCAAACCCGCAATCCGGGCACGAGCCATGTGCGCTACGGGCTTACCAAAGCGTACGAGTTAGGCGAGCGAAGCGTTCCTACGGACGCTACCTCGCACGCCCTCACACTTGACGGCTTACGTCCGGCGACGATGTACAACGTGCAAGCGTTTTCCGTGAGCGGCGCGGATACGAGCTTCGCGTCGAATCGCATCGTCAGCACGGCATCGCAAGGCTCGACGGGGCAGATCAGTGTCTATTTCAACAAGACGGTCGATGCGACGGTTGGGAAGTACGGGACTGCCAACGCCCAGGTGAATCTCCTGCAGCGGCTCACCGACCGTATCAATGCTGCAACATTCTCAATTGATTGCGCGGTCTACAGCTTGAGCGGAACGGTCGGTCAATCGATTGCCAACGCGCTCATTGTTGCCAAGAACCGCGGCGTGAAGGTGCGCACGATCATCGAGAAGGATAACCTTGTGCCTCGCTCGGATGGCTCCATCCCCGGAACAAAGACATTGTTTGAGAACATGATCGCACCGAGCGGCATTCCGTGGATTGCAGATGATTTCGATGCTGCGAACGGCGGCGTGGGGCTTCATCATAACAAGTTTTTCGTATTCGATTATCGCGGTGGGCAGCCGGATAAGATTTGGATCTGGACAGGCTCATGGAATCCCACCGATCCCGGCACGAACGACGACATGCAAAACTCCATCGAAATTCAGGATCAGGCTCTGGCGGGCGGATACGAAGCCGAATTCAATGAGATGTGGGGAAGCGATACGGATGCGCCGAATGCGTCGGCTTCACGCTTTGGCGCACGGAAAACGGACAACACGCCGCATATTTTCAATATCAGCGGCGTGCAGGTTGAGAGCTATTTCAGTCCGTCCGACCGCACAACGAGCCAGATCATCAACACGCTGAACAAGGCGCAGCACTCCATCAACGTCGCCATGCTCACGCTGACGCGCTTCGATATCGCTGCGACGCTCAAGGTAAAGAAAGATGCGGGACTGAAGGTGCGCGGCGTGCTCGATAACGGTACGGACACCGGCTCGCAGTATAGTTTCCTCCTCTCAAGTGGTCTCGATTTTCGTATCGACCCCAACGCGACGGCACTCCTTCACCACAAGTACGCGGTGGTCGACGCAGAGCGGAGTTTGGGCACGCCGTCGCAGTATGTCATTACCGGCTCGCACAACTGGTCGAGCGCGGCAGAGAACTCCAACAACGAGAACACGCTCATCATTCTGGATAATCGCGTAGGAAATCTCTATCTCCAGGAATTTGTTGCGCGCTACAAAGAAGCTGGCGGGACGGACAATATCATTGTGAACGTGGAACGAACTGGAGAAGCTATCCCGACGAGTTTTTGGCTTGGGCAGAATTATCCGAATCCGTTTAATCCAGCAACCAGTTTCGAGTTTCAAGTTCAGAGTTCTGGGTTTGTCACTTTGAAAGTCTTCGATGTGTTGGGAAGAGAGATGGCAACGCTCGTAAACGAGCCTAAACAACCCGGCACTTACAAAGTCACCTGGGATGCTCGTCAGTTTCCGACTGGCGTCTATTTGTACCGAATGAACGCTGGCAGTTTTGTGGAGACGAGGAAGATGGTGCTGGTGAGATAGTGAGTGGTTAATTCGTGAGGAGTTAGGAGACAGTAGGTGGAAGGTGGAAGGTGATAGGAAGTGGGTCTTAGGCAATGATTTGTCATTCGTTCAACCCTAGAACTTGAAACCTTAAACTTGCAACTTTATTCTAAATTCTAACTTCTCCATTCTATTTTCTGCTTTCTGCCTCCTGTATTCTGTCTTCTGCTTTCTGTCTTCTGAACCTCCTTGCTTTTCCCTCCACCTTTCCTTACTTTTTCGCATCTCTTTTGCCCATATTCCCTGGAGAATACTTGTGAAGAAAATCCTGATCGTCGATGACGAAGCTTCGTACCGCATGTCCCTCGCAGCCCAGTTGAAACTAAAAGGCTACGGTGTAGTCGAAGCGGAGGACGGGATGATGGGTCTTGGGATGGCGCAACAGCACAAACCCTGATGTCATTCTCAGCGACGTGCAGATGGATGTGATGAACGATTTTATGATGGTCCAGCGACTGAGCGAAGAGTTAGCCACGGCATCGATCCCCGTCATCATGATGACCGGCGCTGCACAAGCTGCCGGTGCGTGGAAGTCCGATATCGCCGTGGAGTATCTTGAAAAGCCGTTTACGCTGGTGAAGCTGTTGGAGGTCCTTGGGAAAATTGTGAAGTGCGAAAAGCAGAATTCAGAAGTCAGTCCCGCTGTGCGGGATGCCAAAAACGCAAATACAGTAGTCAGTAGAAAACGTAAAGCTAAACCTGTATCCCTTGAAACTCAGTACCCGAACCTCAAACCTGGAATCCCAAACACTCAATCTTCTCCTGACTCCTTGCCTTTGTTCCTCTTCCTCCTGAATTCTGTCTCCTGTCTTCTGTATTCTGCCTCATCCTTCCTTGCTTTTCCTTCGAGCTTTGCTTACTTTGCTCGCATAATTTTCCGCGGTCCAAGCGTTCCTACCGACAGGATGGTGCATGCCTCGATTCACGCCAGACGAGATTCGCTTCAGGTTCTCGAACTCAAGCGACTTCAACGAGCTGTTCGACGCGTTTGAAGATGCCATCAGGCAGGGTATTCAGGATGTCGAGCTCTACCGGCTGCTCTTCTGGAACCACTCCCTCGGGCCCGACGAGCTTTGTCTTTTCGGCGAAAAATTGGCGAAAGATTTTCCTGCCATCGCGTACGACGTCTACATGTGGCTCGCCAGCGTCTTTGAAGTGACCTACTCGTCGTACGACAACTTTGAGCTTGCGATCAAGTACTATCGCAAAGCGGCTACGGCCAAGCCAACGGAGCCGGACCCGTATCTCGATGCGTGCGATTGTTACGACCCCGACCTCAACATCCCGCCCGCCGATGTGCTGATCGAGTTTCTGAAAGCCGGACTTGAGAGCGTTGTGAACAAGAAAACGCTGCTGCTGCGCCTCGCTCATCTCCACCAGGTTATCGGGGACCGCGACCAGAGCGACTATTACCGCGACCTCGCCGACGACGTTGGAGGGCCGAAGGAATAGTGACATCGAGCTCGGCGGTACGCGGCTATCTGCTGGTGTTCGGCGCAGTGCTCCTGTGGGGCGGGTCGGCATCGCTCGCTAAGTATCTCTTTGCGACGGCCCAATACGGGACGATCATCATCGTTCAAACCCGCGTTTCCTTTTCGTTCTTGATCTATGCGACGTACTTTTTCTTGAAAGACCGCAGCGTCTTCAAGGTGGATTTTTCCGACCTCAAAGATTTTTTTCTGCTGGGCGTTATTGGGATAGCGGGAACGAACTTTTCATATTATTTTACCGTCAGGGAGTCGACCATTGCGACGGCGATCGTCGTGCAATACACCGCGCCGGCACTCGTGATGATCTACACCGTCGCCATCAGCAAAGAAGAGACGCTCAACGGGATCAAACTGCTTTCGTTGTTGGTCGCGATGGTCGGTTGTTTCCTGACGGTGAGCGGAGGCGATGTTCTTGCGATTCAACTCAAGGATTGGTCGATCGTCAGCGGCATCGGGTCGGCGCTTGGTTTTGCGTACCTGTTGGTGGGCAGCAAGCATGCGCTAAAAAAATATTCCGTCTGGACGATGCTTACGTATGTCTTCGGGTTTGCGACGCTCTTCTGGCTGGTCATCAACCCGCCGTGGCAGATTGCAACGCAAGGATACAGCTGGGGGGATTGGGGAATTTTCTCGATGTTCGCCGTGGTCTCGATCTTGATTCCGCACACCATGTTCACAGCGAGTCTGAAAATGTTGGAGGCGTCGCGTGTTGGTATCGCGAGCACGCTCGAGCCGGTGGTGGCGATTGTCGTCGCATACCTTGCTCTCGGGGAAGCATTGAATGGCGTACAGGTACTGGGAGCCATCGCTGTTGTCGCAGCAGTCGTATTATTGCAACTGCGGCCAGAGAGTCTCATCCGGGGACAGTAATGGCGAGCGGGCGGAGGATTGAAAAACTCAAGAACGTGCTCCGCCATCGGCAGCCGGATTTGACCGTGGTGGTCGAAAATGTGCACGACCCGCATAATGTGAGCGCGATGCTGCGGTCGTGCGATGCCACCGGCGTGATGGACGTGCAGTTGATCTACACCGACGAGGAGTTTCCGGATATCGGCAGGAAGAGCTCGGCCAGCGCGAAAAAATGGGTGGCCCGTCGGAAATTCAAGACTGTCGATGAATGTTATGCCACGTTGCGCAAGGAAGGGTTCACGATTCTCGCGACACGGTTGGGGGCGAAATCGAAATCGCTGTACGATCTTGACTTGACCAAAAAAATTGCGTTAGTGTTCGGCAACGAGCACCGCGGCGTTTCTGATGAAGCTGCGGAGTTGGCCGATGGGAATTTCCAGATCCCGATGCATGGGATGATTCAAAGCCTCAATGTCTCCGTCGCTTGCGCGGTGTGTCTGTTTGAAGCGCTTCGGCAGAGGGTGGCTAAGGGACACTACAGCAAACCGAAGTTTTCCAAAGGAGAGTTGAACAAGCTGATGAAGGAGTGGATGGTGGGGTGAACGCGGTGAATCATAAACAGTGAATACAAACGATCCCAAAAAACCGCAATCATTGTCATTCCGAGGAGCGAAGAGACGAGCCTGCCCGACGGTGCCCGCCAGAACGGCTCGCCCGAACGGCATGGTCGAGCGGGCTTTGTCGGGCTGGTCGTTCAGGCGGGGAATCTCGCTTTTCGTTTCATATTCGATGATAAGATTCCTCTCCGCCTCCCCGATAAAAAACATCGGGGCAAGTCGGCGGATCGGAATGACAGTTTAGACTATTTTAGAAAGGGCTTGTAGTGAGACGTGAGATGGAAGTGCGCAAGGAAATAGGCGATTTTCTGGAGGAGCTTGAGAAATACGCCCGGCGAAGTTTCGCTTACAGACAGGAAATGGGTGAGCTGATCGAATTGGCGTGGGCGTCGAACCGAACGGAACTGCTGGAAGACATCGCGTTCCATGCCAAGTTTATCACCCGGTCGTTCGACATCATGAGGCGGATCGGTCGGGACGCAGAAGGATACACAAAATTAGAGAGTGAGTTCAATTCGAGCACGGAGAAGGCGCTGACGCTCATGCGAACGCTGGTGAAAGATTCGCCCGATGATGTGAAGCAGCATTTTCACAACTCCTTTCTTTCGCCGAACGAAGAAAACCTCCCCCGCGTTCTTCAGCTCCTTGCAGAATTAACATGGATCAAAAACCGGATGGTGGATGGGAAGACGCTGCCATGGCACATCGCCCGTTAGGATATCTCATAGACCTGGACGTTACGGACGCCCGCCTGCCAGATTCAGTCCGATTTCTTGGCGGGCAGGATTCCGTGACGCGGATGCGTGCACTGGCACGGTATGCCTGCCCCGCAAAGTTTTCTAGCGAGGGACCATGCCAGCCCAGGGAGACTCTGTTTCGCAAGCTGCTGTTTGCGACGACCGTCGCTGTCTTTGCGCTTGCCACACTCCACGCCCAGCCCAAAGTCAAAACCGGCATCGATGTCCTGAGCGACTGGGGCTTCGACCTCCTTCGCGGCAAACGCGTCGGTCTCATCACCAATCCTACCGGCGTGACGAGTAATCTGCAATCGACCATTGACGTATTGTACAGAGCCCCCGGCGTTCAACTGGTTGCGCTCTTCGGACCGGAACACGGCGTGCGCGGCGATGCGGAGGCGGGCAAGCTCGTTGAGAATTACAACGATAAGAAAACCGGCCTACCGGCCTATTCCCTCTATGGTGCAACCCGCAAACCGACCGATTCCATGCTGCGGGGGCTCGACGTTCTCGTCTACGATATTCAAGATATCGGCGTTCGCTCCTACACCTACATCTCCACAATGGGCTACGCGATGGAGGCGGCGGCAGAGAACGGCATCGAGTTCATTGTCCTTGACCGGCCCAATCCACTCACGGGTCTACGTGTTGAAGGCCCGATGCTCGAAAACTCGTATAAGTCGTTCGTAGGAATGTACCCGATCCCGTACGTCTACGGCATGACCGTGGGTGAGCTGGCGCGCATGATCAACGAGGAAGGCTGGCTTTCCAAGGGCGTCAAGTGCAAACTAACGGTGGTGCCGATGCAAGGATGGACGCGTGCGATGTGGTGGGATGACACGGGCTTGCAATGGGTACCGCCATCGCCCAACATCCCGCGCTCTACCACGCCGATGTTCTACGTGATGACCGGACTGCTTGGAGAACTCGGCACGGCCAACCAGGGGATCGGCTACACGTTGCCGTTCGAGCTGGTCGGCGCGGTGTGGATGGATGCGCACGGGCTGGCGAATCACCTGAACAGCCGACGCCTCGAGGGTGTGGAATTCCGCCCTGTTTACTATCGCCCCTTTAACGATAATGGAACGCGTTATCAAGGTGTGCAAATCCATGTCATGGATAGAAATAAAATCAACCTTACGGCGGTTCAGCTCCACATCCTTGCAGCGCTCTACAGTCTGTTTCCCCAGAACAATATTTATTCACGAGCCCGGCGGGAACGGATCGAGTCGTTCGATAAGATTTTTGGCACGGCGGAGATCCGACGGGACCTGGTGACTTACACGCGCGTGGAAGACATCCTGGCAAAGATCGAGTCCAACAATGCGGCGTACATGAAGACGCGAGGGCGATATCTGCTCTATCCATAGTGTCGGACGAAAGTTCTGTCCTCATATGTACGTGGCAAGGTGCTGTCAGGAGCCCGCCCGAACGACTGTTCGTTTAGTCGGGCGGGTTACCTCCTGACAGTCTTACGGAAAATGTCGGGACGTAAGTCCCGACATAACCCAATCAGGACACTACTCCGACGAAATACTCCTTGCTTTTCAGCTTCCGGTTTCCTATTATAGGCAAACCACAGAACAGGTCACCCTTCACGTTATGATTTCATGCAGCATGTTTCGACCCTAAGCTCCGCCGGTACTCTTGACCGGCCGGGTACCCCCACTGTCACGGCCTCCCCTTCAACATCCCCCAACCAGAATCCCTCAACCGAAGAATCCAATGCAAAGGCAAAAGAGTATAGCCGGATAAAAATCTGGCTTGGGATTGCCGGAACAGTTCTCTTTTTTTGTTTCACCCTTGCGGTCCTGCTCACAGGCTTTTCCGGAAAGCTCGAAGAGCTCGTCCGTGGATTGACTCTCAACGATTACCCCGTCTTACTTCTCTTTACGGCGGCCTTTGGCGCTCTGGAAGCGGCTGTCTCGTTCCCCCTCGGTTACTATTCAGGCTTTTATCTCGAACACAAGTACCACCTCTCGAACCAAACGTTTCTCTATTGGATCTGGGAAGGAGTGAAAGGAATGCTCGTGAGCATTCCGATCGCGGTGCCGGTGCTTCTCGCATTCTATTATTGTCTCAGAAACTTTCAAGAGCTCTGGTGGCTGCCGGTGGGCGCCATGTTCTTTTTTGTTTCTGTTGTCCTGGCGCGGCTGGCCCCGACTCTGATCTTTCCGCTCTTCTATAAGTTCAAGCCTGTGGAGGAGGGTGCGCTGCGGGACAAGATTTTGGCCCTGTGTAAAAAAGTGGGAATGAAGGTCGAAGGCGTATTTGTCTTCGACATGAGCAAGAATACAAAGAAAGCCAACGCGGCGTTCGCAGGCATAGGGAAGTCGAAGCGGATTATCCTGGGAGACACGCTCGTTGCGAATTTTACAGACGAAGAGATTGAAACGGTCTTCGCTCATGAACTGGGACATTACAAGCTGAGGCACATCTCGAAAATGATGATCGTCGGGACCGCCAGCACGTTTCTTGGCCTGTATCTCACCGCGCGTTTGTACGAGGCAAGCCTTTCATGGTTCGGCTTCTCGTCAATTGACAGGATCGCGGCGCTGCCGCTGCTGACTCTGTGGCTCGGGTTGTATTCGATTGTTACAGGACCATTGACGAATGCACTCTCACGAGCGCATGAGCGACAAGCCGACCAGTACGCTATTAAGCTCACGGCGAACAAACAGGCGTTTACCAATGCGCTTCGTAAGCTTGCCAAGACGAATTTGGCCGATATTGCGCCACATCCGGTCGTGGAATTTCTGTTTTACGGCCATCCTTCCATCGAAAAGAGGGTTCGTTTGGTGGAAGAGTTTGTCGTGTCATGAGTAGGTGTCCCGATGATTATGACATGGCTCAAGATTGGAATAACACTGTTGTCAACGGCTGCGGTGTCGATTGCAGCGTTCTTCCTTGTTCTGATCGACCGGAGCGGCCGCATGTACCATAGTGCGGCGAGGTTATGGGCCCGCTTCACATTATGGCTCTTCGACGTTCATGTTTCCACGACCGGATTGGAGTATCTCGACAAGTCGAAGCAGTATGTGTACGTCGCGAACCATGCCAGCATGTTTGATATCCCGGCGATTTTTGCGGCGATCCCGGATGACATCCGGATTATCCTGAAGAAGGAATTGACGCGCGTTCCGATCTGGGGCTGGGCGTTGAAGGTGGGTCCCTACATCTCCATCGATCGCTTCAACCCGAAGGATGCGATGGAGAGCATCGACCGGGCATTGGAAGCGGTCCGGGGAGGCGCTTCCGTCTTGGTGTTTGCCGAGGGGACGCGGTCCAGGGATGGGAGGCTCCAGCCGTTCAAGCGCGGAGCGTTTGCGTTGGCCGCGCGGTCGGGCGTGCCGATTGTTCCGGTGACGATCAACAACAGCTTCAGGATCATGCCGAAAGGGTCGCTGAAAATAGAACCCGCAGATATTTCGATCGTGATCGGTCGATCTATTGAAAGTGCAGGACTGACGGGCAAGGAAGATGAACTGAAACTGATGGAACAAGTTCATGCGGTCCTGGAAAAGAATTTCATAGAACAATCGCAGGATGAGTGATGTCTGTTAGCAAGAAGGATGTCGAGCACATAGCGAAGTTGGCGAGGCTGGAATTCTCGGAAGAAGAGAAGGAGAAATTCACCCGCCAGTTCAACGAGATCCTGTCGTACATCGAGCAGCTCAACAAGCTCGATACCGGCACCGTGAAGCCGCTTTCGCACGTCATTGAGCTGAGCAACGTGTTCCGTGAGGATGAAGCAACGCCGGGCTTAACGCCGGATCAGGCGTTGATGAACGCACCGGCGAAGACGGAAAAGTTTTTCAAAGTTCCCAAGGTTATCGGGGATAAATCATAGCCACGGACTTCAGTCCGTGGAGAGCAGAAAACTATGCACATCGTCGGCGTCATACCGGCTCGGTACGCATCGACGCGGCTTCCGGCAAAGCCGCTCGTCGACTTGCACGGCAAACCGATGGTGCAGCGAGTGTACGAGCAAGCCAAGAAGGCGCGATCGCTCCATGAAGTTGTCGTTGCGACAGATGACGAACGCATCGCCAGCGCCGTGAGAGCATTCGGCGGAGAGATCGTCATGACGTCTCCGGAAATCCGCAGCGGCAGCGACCGCGTTGCGGCCGTGGCTGGTCAATTACGTGGTGATGTCTTTGTGAATGTGCAAGGCGATGAGCCGCTGCTCAATCCCCTGATGATCGACCAGGCAGTGCAAGCGTTTCTCGACGATCAACATGCACAGGTTGGAACGCTGGCGAAACAGATCGAATCCACCGATGAGCTGATGAGTCCCAACAGTGTCAAAGTTGTTTTCGATAAAGATTCATACGCGCTGTATTTTTCGCGATCGGTCATTCCACATATTCGCGAGAACAGCGACTATCGAAGCTGGCTTGATCATCACACGTTCTACAAACACATCGGGCTCTATGTGTTTCGACGGGATGTGTTGCTGAAGTTTGCAAGCATGCCGGAGTCGCCATTGGAAAAAGCAGAGAGGCTTGAGCAGCTTCGCGCGTTAGAAGCAGGTTTCAGAATTAAAGTCGCCATCACAGAATTTGATAGTACTCCGGTTGATACGCAGGAAGACGTTGAGCGAGTGATCCGGTCGCTAAGGCAGACAGAACATATTTCGGTGTGATGATGTGGAGTTTTATCCGACAGAGCTTTGTCCGCGGGTTGGCGGTGATCGTTCCGCTGGTCATTACGGTGTGGGTACTCAATGCGCTGTTCGTCGCGATGGATCGGATTATCTCGCCGCTGCTCAGGCAGTTCGGCTGGGATATTCCGGGTTTGGGCTTTCTCATTATGGTGTTGTTGATTCTTGCGGTTGGGATGTTGTCGCGAAACCTCGTCGGCAAATTCTTGCTAAAAATGATTGAAGGCGTTATGACACGTATTCCGCTCGCCCGCACGATTTACTCGGCGGTTCGAGATATCATTAGTGCTTTTTCGCTGGGTGCCAAGGGCAAGAGTTTTCGTCAGGTCGTACTGGTTGAATACCCGCGCGCAGGAATTTACTCCATCGGGTTTGTAACGAACGATATCCAGTGGAAGGCGGGACAGGGAAAAGCTACTGAGATGGTGAGCGTCTACTTCCCGCACCCTCCCAATCCGACGTCGGGGATCATGATTCTCGTTCCTCGCTCGCAAGCAATCGTTCTGGAACTGTCTGTGGAGGAAGGCCTGAAATTAGCACTGTCCGGAGGGATTGTCGCCCCCGAGCGTCTCGTGCCCTCCCGCAAAACTCGCAGCCAACGTAAACCTCATTAAGTACAACTTACAATTCCATGTCGCGCAATCATGTGAAATACATTTTTGTTTCGGGGGGCGTTGTCTCATCGCTCGGGAAAGGCATCGCCTCGGCATCCATCGGCCTCTTGCTCAAGTCGCGCGGACTGCGCGTGACGATTCAAAAATTCGACCCGTACATCAACGTCGACCCGGGCACGATGAACCCCTTCCAGCACGGCGAAGTCTACGTGACCGACGACGGCGCAGAGACCGACCTCGACCTCGGCCACTACGAGCGCTTCCTCGATATCAACATGGCACGGCAGAATAATTCGACCACAGGACAGATCTACTACGAGGTCATCAGCAAGGAACGGAAAGGCGATTACTTAGGCGCGACAGTGCAGGTAATCCCGCATATCACAGATGAAATCAAGCGTCGCATCAAGGCACTTGAGTCGTCCGGGAAATACGACGTTATCCTCACTGAGGTTGGCGGAACGGTTGGCGATATCGAGAGCCTGCCATTCCTTGAAGCGATCCGGCAGTTTACGCTCGAGGTGGGTCATCGGAACGCGCTGAACATCCATGTCACCCTCGTTCCGTACATCAAATCGGCGGGTGAAATTAAGACCAAGCCGACGCAGCACAGTGTGAAAGCTCTGCAGGAAATTGGTGTGCAGCCGGATATTCTCGTTTGCCGGTCGGAAAAACCTCTGTCGCGAGACGTCAAACAGAAAATTGCGCTCTTCTGTAACGTCGAAACGGAAGCTGTTATCGAAGGGAAAGATGTCAGCTCGATTTACGAGGTACCGTTGATTTTTGAAAAAGAGCGGCTGGCTGAAATCATCCTCGAGAAGCTGAACATCAAATGCAGTTCACCGGACCTGCGGCGCTGGACCCGTTTTGTCAATCGTATTAAACATCCCAGCGGGCGCGTGACGCTCGGCGTCTGCGGAAAATATACCGACCTGCTCGACGCCTACAAAAGTATCAATGAATCGTTTGTCCATGCCGCAGCGGAGAACGACGTTGCTGTGGAAATCAAATGGATTAAAGCTGAGGACATTGAACAGAATGGCCCGGATGAATACTTGAAGGACATTTCCGGGCTGCTGGTGCCCGGCGGATTTGGTGAACGTGGGATTGAGGGAAAGATCAAAGCCATCCGTTACGTGCGCGAGAAGAAGATACCGTTCTTTGGAATTTGTCTCGGTCTGCAATGCGCGGTCATCGAGTTTGCACGAAACGTCTGCGGTATGCCGGGCGCGAACAGTACAGAGTTCAAGAAAACGAAGTACAATGTCATCGACCTGATGATCGACCAGAAGGGCGTCAAGAACATGGGCGGCACGATGCGGTTGGGTGCCTATCCGTGCATTCTCACAAAAGCCACCAAAGCCTACAAAGCCTACCGTAAAGAGCTCATCTCGGAACGTCATCGCCACCGCTACGAGGTCAACAACAAGTTCCGCAAGAAACTCTCCGACAACGGCATGCTTTTCAGCGGCGTCTCGCCGGATAACTCGCTGGTGGAGATCATCGAGCTCGCGGATCATCCCTGGTTCGTGGCGGGACAATTCCATCCCGAGCTGCGTTCGCGAGCCATCAATCCTCATCCGCTCTTCCGCGAGTTTGTCCGCGCAGGAAAAGAGTACGCGGAAAATCAAGGACGGGATTAGCATTGGTAGGGGGACGAGCCTCGTCGCACTCCATCTAGTGCCGTTGCAAATAAGTTTTCTTGTATTTTTCTAAGTTGAAGTATGAGCG
>CAYJSZ010000028.1:21571-24179 GCA_964372545.1 uncultured Ignavibacteriaceae bacterium | reverse complement strand
TTGTCCCGGGGCAGGGCATTCAATCGATTGGTTTAATAAACAATGTTTCTCCGCAAGCAAGATTGTTGGGAGTTAAGCCGCTCACACCCGAAGAATCAAAAAATCTTACGCTGGGCGTAGGAGCCAAGCTTTCGAATGATATCAATCTGACGTTTGACTACTACGATATTTTCATTTCTGATAGAATCGTTATTAGCAATAGAGTGCCATTCGGTACAGGTGGTGAGGTTGAATTCTTTACGAATTCCATAGATACAAAAACTACCGGTGTTGACTTAGTTGTCGATTACAAAAATATTGATGTAGGTTCCGGCGTACTGGGGCTTTCATTTGCCGGAAATATTAATCTAAAAAATGAAAGAGAGGGCGCTATACTGAAAGTTAAAGGAACCGATGTGATTGACGCTACACAGGAAGCCTTGTTTTTTACATCCAGACCCAAACAGAAATATGTTGTCGGCGCAACGTATGAGATGGAAAAATTAAATCTATCCCTTAACAACACCTACTTTGGCTCAACAGAGTTCAGACAAAACGGTATGGATCCAAATCTAAAAACTGTATTTGAACCAAAAGTGGTTACCGATTTGGCACTTACGTATGACCTCTTTGATAATGTAGGCCTTTCTGCGAACGTTAATAACGTCCTTGATGTAACGCCAAAATGGAAATTTGAGGCATTAAATGCTGCAGGTGAGGCGATTATAAAAAATCCTGCTCAAACAAAAGTTCAAACCAACCTCATCACATTTAATGGACGTTACTCGATAATGACGTATGATGGCTTTCATTTCAGTCAATTAGGCAGGATTTATAATTTAACCCTTACGTACAAATTTTAGCATAAGTAAGCGAACTAATTTAAAAGCCGTCTGAAAAAATCAGACGGCTTTTTTATGTGTGCCGTGCAGTATCATCAACTTACAGGTTAAAGTCCTGTCACGACTGAACGCAAGCCGAATTGTGTAGCCAAGCGGATCCCGCCTTTCGGCGGGATCCGCTTTGAAGCAGAATCTGAAGGGCGCAAGACGAACCTTCAGACCGAAGCGCCCGCCGGACGGGCAGGTGGGGAGTTCCTTCAGCTTTTCGCTCTCAAGTGGATTCTCAGGATTCAGCACACCCGCTGACTTTGCGAAGTTCAACCGAGCGCTGATAGCCCGTGTTGCCATCTACCAGAACGAATATGCTGACGCACTCACGGCTCTTGGTGGATCGTTTTTGAACGCGTCAGCATCGATGAATCTGGGCGTGTACCATGTTTATGGAACCGGTTTGGGCGGTCAAGGGAACGAAGTTTTTGAAAGTCCAACGGCTCCGTTTGTTACGTGGATGGCGCACGCTTCGTTTGAGACAGATGCGGAGGTCAACGACAACCGCTATGCAACAAAGGTCTTCAAACGTGCCGGTGCAACAACATTTGATAATTTGACGAGTCGATTAGCCGTGGCGGTGACGAAAAGCTCCACCGACCGACTTCCCATTATCAGGAACGAAGAGCTAATCTTGCTCCGGCCTGAGGCGAATATCGGTTTGGGCAACCTTGCTTCGGCGCAGGCGGACCTTTACGTCGTCCGCGCCGCTGCCAGACTTTCACCTGTGGTCTTGACGTCGGCCAACGCGCTGGATCGACTTCTCTCTGAGAAGCGTTACTCGCTCTTCCTCGAGGGTCATCGCTGGGTGCATATGCGGCGTTATAACAGGCTCGCTCAACTGCCGAAAGACCGAACGGGCGATTCCGTTCCATCGAAGTTACCGAAGCCTGAGACAGAGTAAACGACCTCGTTCAGTGTCAGAAAACGCTGCCAGAGATACGCCGGCAGCGTTTTTCTTTTTCCGCTTTTTCTACTTGTCATTGGGACAGAACTTTCGTACGATACGGGTGCAACAGTTTGAGATCATCTGCTCGATTCCAGGGATCCCAGTCTGAAGCATCCAAATCAACATCTGTGAACATTTTTATAAGGAGGATCCATGGAAGAGGGTACAGTTAAATGGTTCAATTCTACCAAGGGGTACGGGTTCATCTCCCGAGCGGGAGGGGAAGACGTCTTCGTGCACTTCAACGCCATCGTGGGCGAAGGCTACAAAACGTTGAACGAAGGAGATAAAGTGCAGTTCGATGTGGAGAAAGGACCGAAAGGATTGCAGGCAAAGAACGTCAAAAAAATGTAGCATCCGCTTGCTTAGACAACCCCGGTCGACATTGTTGATCGGGGTTTTCTGTTTTTGTGTTTCCACGTGGGCGATTCTGAGAAAGGAAGGATTATGACACAAGGGGTGGTAAAGTTTTACAACAGGGCAAAGGGGTTTGGGTTCATTACCGCAGAGACGGGCGAGGAGGTCTTCTTTCACAAGAGCAATGTGAAGAACACCGGGTTTCGGGAAACGCTCCTCGAAGGAGATCAGGTTCAATTCGAATTGAAAGAGGATCAAAAAGGAAAACGCGCGTACAGTGTCATCCGGGTCTAAACTCTGCTCACGATTTTGAAAAACGAATGATGCCTACCCATTCCAGTATTTTGAGAATTGGATACGCGGGGTCGAACTCGAAGGATTTCTTGGCACAATTTGGGCTGCTGGGGAAACGATGGTGGTTGTTCTGGAACAG
>CAYJSZ010000028.1:0-21471 GCA_964372545.1 uncultured Ignavibacteriaceae bacterium | reverse complement strand
ACAGGTCGCCTGTGTCGTCGTAGTTCACGTAGCCGTACTTATGGCCGAACCGGTTCACGATGGCGCCATGAATCGGCCCCATGATGTAATGCGCGGGCAGCAAGAGCCACATCCACCATTCCGTCGCAAAAAAAGTAGTAGAACAGCGTGTAGCCCACCGCAAAAAGAAGCCGCACAAACCAAGGGTGGACCAGCCGGTCAAAAAGATTTCCACTCAGGGCAGTTCTTTTCGAAGCTCTTATCGACATCCACGCGGCCGAGGAGGATATTCAAGTACACTTCTTTCGTCCGCCACATCATCCTGAACATGCTCCGGAAGTAATGCGGCGAATGCGGATCTTTGTCGGTATCGCTGTAGGCGTGGTGCATCCGGTGCATGATGGAGTACGCGCGCGGATTCAGAAACGAAGCACCTTGCGTGATAAAGGTGAGCGCATAGAAAAACCGTTCCCAGAATTTCGTCATCGCAACCATGCGGTGGGCTGCGTAGCGATGGAGAAAGAATGTCTGACAAAACAGTGATGAGAACCAGTGACCGAGGAAGAAGATTGCATTGCCATTAAACGATGTTTTCGGAGCTTTCAGAGACAAAACTCCAACGGACCCCTTTCTGCGGTCCTACTCTGTATTTCGAAAGATGAACAACGATCTTTGGTGGCTTTTGCGTGGACGGTGAGGCATTCCTCGGTGGACGCTAGTGGGTTCGAACCACTGACCTCCTGCTTGTAAGGCAGGCGCTCTGAACCGGCTGAGCTAAGCGTCCTGATCTTTTGAACCAGTCCCGCCATACGGCGGGATCCTCAAATTGACGAACGAGTTAACTTCGTTGCGCTCGTCAACTCGTGTCAATCTGGGACTGAGCTAAGCGTCCCTCCCGGTAACTGGTCGACAGAAGATACGAAGATTCGGTCCGAACTTCAACGTAATTCACCTTCCCCTATCCATCGGGTACTTCTGTAACATCCCTTCTTCCTTCATCACCTTCTCGATCTCATCGACCTCCATCGGGATAAAATCTGAAACAACTTCTTTTCCATTCTCGGCGATAATAATGAGGTCTTCGAGTCTGATGTTGATATTTTCATCACGAACGACAAGTGATGGCTCGATCGTAAACACCATCCCGGGCTTCAACGGTCCCGCATACTGACCGACGTCGTGCGTTGCCATGCCTACCCAATGCCCAAGAGTTGTGTTCGGGTTTGCGGCACTGCTTTTATAAGATGCGACGAATCGTTTCGCCGCTTCTTCGTACAGCGACTTCGAGAACTTGGTCCTGGCCAGGATTTGTTCCATTTCTCCGGCGACTTCCTGTTTAATAACCTGGGCTGTTTCTCCCGGACGAATCCCCTTGAGAATGGCTTTGTAACACGCAAGGTAGAAGTTGTACAATCCCCGCTGCGACGGACTGAACTTGCCATTCACCGGCCAAACGCGTGTCACATCGCTCATGTAATAACCGGCGTCGGGGGCGAAATCGAACAACAACATGTCGCCGTCCTTCATTTTTCTTTTCCCGGCATTGTAATGCCCGAACAGAGCATTTGGCCCGGATTGTATCAGCGAGTAATACGCTTCACCCTGCGCGCCGTTGCGGTAATAGATGTACTTTGCCATCGCATCGAGCTCATACTCCATCATCCCCGGTACAGTAGAGCGCATCCCCTCGATCAGGGCTAACCCGCCTAGCCTCGTCGCTTTTCGGATGAGCTGCAGCTCACGTGGACTTTTGATGAGCCGCAAATTATCTAAAACCGGAGAGAGATCTTTGACCCCGAACATGGGAAACCGCTCTTTGACGAGAGCGATAAAATGCCCTTCGCGTGACGTCCGTCCATCAAACGGATCCGAAGCAACGTCGGCGTTGTAACGGCTCGCTAGATCGCGGCTCGTCGCGAATCCTTCCGGCGGGCTGAACGGCGTGTAAACGGTGTTGATGGTGGATGAACGCGCGTACCGGGCAAGCCCTTCGGCCAGAAGATCCGTCGCAACGACATTTTCTACTCCGGCAAGCTGCTTCACGAGATCGACATCTTCTGCTGAGAGCATCGTTCCTTCAGAACGCTCGCGCCCCTCGTTGCGATGCGGGAGATACAACGTCGTCCGTTCTTGTGCTCCATCCAGCACAATGTACGCATGCGGGACTTCAATGCCGCACACGTAGTAGAATTCATTGAACTGCCGGAACCGAACATATCCTTGCGGACTCGGCGCGCCTTGAAGAATCGCGATGGCGTTCGGGCCAATCGCTTCATAGATCCGGGCTCGCCGCCGGGCAAATTCCTCTGGCGGAAAATCCGTCGTGAACAACGGAATGTCTTGTGCCAAAACGACCAGCGGTAACACCAGAAGAAGAAACACGCGAACAGTGCTTTTCATACCATCCTCCTTTTGATTTACGAAAAGAATCGAGCCACCCTCAACAATAAACTTCGAAAGGTGGCCCGGCATGAGCGGTCAATTATTTCTCAGTCCTCAGCTCTCAAGAATTGAGCGCGGGACCCCGACCAACAGCATCCGGGCAGGAGTGACTCGAACCCCTGCCTGACTGCCTGCGGCAGCACGGCAGGCAGGCGCGACTTGGGAAGCTATCCTAATTCCCGGATCAATCAGAGCGCGAGACGGGACTCGAACCCGCGACGTCCAGCTTGGGAAGCTGGCATTCTACCACTGAATTACTCGCGCATGTTTTGCCGAAAAATGCGACTGGCATTCTTACGCGCCATGCTGTGTGGCGGGCAACCTTTGCCCAGCCGATCAGAGGGGGAATTACTTCGGCAACCAAAAGCCGTCTTAATATAGAGAAATCATCAACGTGCTTCAAGAAGTTTCATCCCGCCTTCCACCCCTGCACCCACTGTGTCCCGCAAATAGTGCGATACGGACAGCGGGGGCATTCTTTCTCCAGTTCTCGTGTCGGAGTGAACGGAACATTCGGGTCAAGGATCATACCGATCGTTTTCATCATTACCGGCTCGACCGCCGCAAAGACCTCTGCCGGCGAACGATTGTCGTCCCCAATTGGCTGTTCGATGTTCTCATCAATCCTATTCTTGCCGAGGAACAGATGGGCAGGCACCAGCGATGCAAGTTCTTCCTTTGCTGCCCGCGAGTACAAGAGCATGTAGAGCGGAAGCTGGAACGATCGAATGGCATCGCGCCAGGTGTCGGGATTGTTTGCATCAAGCTTGTCGAGTTTGATGGTAAACTTTTTCTCGTTGGCTCCCGTCTTGTAATCGAGAATGTAGACCTGGTTCCCCCGTCGCTCAATCCGGTCAACGCGTCCCGTGAACCGATGGCCCTTGTATTCAACTTCTACCGTTTGCTCGGTGCTCAAGAGTTGCACAGTCTCACGTGCAGCCAGCGGCGCCTGATGTTCCTTGAGGAATTGCCATAATTGATGCGCCACCTGCCGACGCAACAGAAGTACAGTGCCCGTGAGATCTTTACCAAATGTTTCTTCAAAGCACTCATCGACAACTTGTTCTAAGCGATCGTGGCGGAAATCGGCGGCCACTAGTTGCCTCTCTCGCAGCGGCGCAAAATATCGTGCCAAAACGCTATGTACCAGCTCCCCGATGTCCGTCGCTTCCATCTCATCGGTCACTTCTTCACGCTCGGCAAGACGCAAGACATACCGGTAGTAGAACTTCAGCGGACAATCGAGATACGTATCGAGCGCGTGAGCGCTGAACTGTATCCCTGCACGCAGCGCATCAACCATTGTTTGCGTTTTCTCTACTGCCTCTGGCCGATCATTCACCAGCCGCACCTCATACCGTACCGGTTGCTCGTAATCGTCCGCGGTCGCTTTGCCGTCTTTCTGTTGCACTTGCCAGAGGTGTTTCTGCACGTAGCGGCTTTTTTCCCGGTCATTCGACTCGGAGTACAACAGATACACCCGCCGGGCGCTTCGGACGGCAAGGTCGAAGTAATACTCCACCAACCGTTCTGCCTCCCGGTAGCTCTCGAGTCCCAACATCGAACGCACTTGTTGGGGCAGCAGCATGTCCTGCGTGGGTTTTCCGGGAAGGACATCATCGGTCGCGTCGAGGATATAGAGTGTGTCGAACGCGAGATTCCGCGTTTCGAGCAGGCCGAGCACCTGCAGCCCTTTGAACGGTGTGCCGGGAAACGGAATCGATTCAGCCGCAAGGCACTTGTGGAGGAAGGTGAAGGCATCAAGAGGGTCGTCAAACGTGTGCTCGGCAAGCAACGACGTCCGAAGGCCGTCGAACACCTCGAGCATCCGCTGCACGTACGGGCGGAAGTAGGGATGAAGATTGGCGGTGCTGTGGGCATGGATATAGGAAAGCACATCCATCGCTCGCTCGGCAAGTTGTCGGACAGAGCGGACACCGAGCAGCTTCTTGACGGTGTGATCGTGAATGGCGATGAGATGAGTGCGCAATTCCGCCCGCGACACCGCTTCACCCGTGCCGGCAAGGCGTTTCTCCACTTGTGTGAACAGCCTCTCGTCATTCTCCAGTTCTTCAAGGCTGAAGAGCACCTTGGCATAACGCTCTGTGAAATGCTCTTCGATGGCGTGAAAAAACACTCGCGTAATCTCCGTCCGTTGACCGAACCGGATATTTTTCGTGTATGGGTGAAGGACGAATTTGAGATACGAAGCGGAGGAGAATCTTCCGTGATGAGCGGAAGCGACGAAGTCCATCAGACTATTCAGGAAGCCGTACACGGGCGTCCGCGTGAGCGGATACTGGAGGGCGATGTTGTACGAATCCTCCGGCAGCAGCGAGAGCGCAAAGTGGATCACCGGGAACAATGCCCCGGACGACGGAAGAACGACCGCAGTCCTCTGGTCGATCATTCCACCGGCTGCTTGTTCTTTTCTTAACTGTGCGGCCAGTGCAAACACCTGCCCGTGCAGGTCGGGCGCTTTGATGAAGTGCACTTCGGGACCGGCAGCGAACGCGGTTTCGGCATCGGCAGAGATCCCGAGTGACTGAAGCTGCTTCTGCAGCCCGACGCCCTGCTGGAAGAGCAGCGTCACGTTGTCGAATTGTTTAAGATGGACAACTATTCGTTTCTCGACGTTGGTAAAGGCGTAGAAGCCGGCGAGGATAATGGTTCTGTATGTCGAAAAGTCGATGTCGTTCATGCGTTCGGCAACAGCCCGATACCGCATTGCGCGTGTGAGGTAGCCTCTCCGCTCCACCTCCTGATAGAATGCTTCATAGTACGAGCTGAGCGAATGAAACTTTCGGTACTCCACGCCGCTCAACACTTCACGTATCTTCCGCTGCGAAAGATCCGCCAGCATTACTTCCTCCAGCTCACCCACCAGTTTAATACCGACCGGCAGGAACGTCTCCAGCGCGAGGTACGCGTCGTGCCCCAGCTTCTGCGAATGCTGCTTGTGCACGTCGAAGAGAATAGCGACCGCGTCCAACGGGGTCAGCGCGGGCTTGTCGATCTTCAAGCAGCCATTGGATAGATACTCGATGAAGGTGTCGATCGAATAGATTCTGGGCGGAAGGAAGCTGCTTCCAACACGACCGGCCAACCCCTTTCGCAATGCATGGGCCGGTCGCTTGCCCGGAAATACCACGACATTATTCGAAAAGTCCTGCTGTGGAGGAGATAACCGATGGATGATTTCTTCAATCAGGTCTTGTCCCGGTGCGAGTATTTTCACGGCGCTCATCGAACTTCCCTCACCGTCTTGCGGTCCACGTACAGCAAGAACCCGTTCACCGTTTTTTCCGGATACATGCCGCGGACAATTTCCATGTAATCCTTCACTTGTTGGTGGTACGACTCTTTTTCCTCGCCGGTCTTGTAGTCGAGCACTGTTACCGTGTCCGGGTCGATCACCATCCGGTCGATGCGGTGCAACGAACCCGAACGGTCAACCATCTCTTGCTCGTTCAGAACGAGTCGCCCGCTTTGGCGCTTGAAATAGGCGGCGACCTCCGGCCAATTCAGAAAATCAAAGATAATTCGGCCCAACTCTTGAGTCCGTGCTTCATCATGAAGGTGGCGCGTCCATTTCTCCAGAGCGGCGCTGACGGACTGCTCCGTGTCCGAATCGAGGTACTCCAAGTCAGAGAGAATATTGTGGAGTAGCTCGCCTCGCCGAGCTTCAAGAAGTTTGATGGCTTCAACCGATCCCGACTGCGCGAGACCGCGCGTAGCGATATGAAGGGTCGCCGCGAGCCGCTCCGGAGGTTTTTGCTCCACCTGCTTGCGCAGGGGTTTACCGGCAGAGAACGCATTCGGAGGAAGAAACTGCGAGGGCTGATTGCCTTTGTTTTTCTTCACGCAGAGGACGTACATCTCCTCTCGCGCTCGCGTGAGGGCAACATAGAGTTTGTTCAAGTCGTCCACCTGCGCGAGCATTGTGGATTCTTCATAGTGGACAGCAAGCTCAGCGCTCTTGCTCGCCCACTCGCTCGTCACCCTGAGCAACCGCAGACTATCCCCGTCGCCAACGACAAAGAGGTTATTGACCTTTGGATATCGGTCATAAAACAACGAAATGAGAATTGGAAAACCGAGACCTTTCGCCTTGTGTACTGTCATGATGCGTACGGCATCTTCTGTCTCGGCTGTCTCGATATCCCACCCACCGGAACTTTCCTCATCATCTTCTTCCGCAAAGGCGAGGAAGTCCTTCAAGCTATTGCTTCCGCTCTCTTCAAAATCCTTGATCACTTCCAAGAGCTTTACCAATGTCGCCTCTTCATCGGCCTGCGAGGCAAAGAGATCGAACGCCGCATAGATTTCTGCCACAAGGTCGTACAGCGGCAAGTAGCCGACGAGATTAAAGAGACGCTCACAGTACCGATCCCAGAGGTCACGGTACTGTGTGCGGAAGAGGCTGTAGAGCGGCGCTCGGCTGTCGCGTGTGCCGAGAATAAACGAGCGGAAATCCTCCGTCACGCCGGCGCGCTGCAAAGCCGTCTTGAAAACGTCACCCACCACAAACGTCGCAAATGCAAGGTCGTCCACCGGCGAATCAAGAAACTGCAGCAAGGCGAGCAGCTCGCCGGTGAGCTTGCGGGTGCGAATATCCAGGCTCGAATGCGAGAGGAATCTTATTCCCGCCGCGTTCAGCCAGCGGCTGACTTCGACAACATCCCGATTGCGCGGCGTGAGAACGGCGATGTCGCCAAAACTGTAGCCTCGACCGCGACATTCCTGCATAACCCGCAACAGGCAATCCTGTTCCGGCGGGTGTTCCGTTCGCTCTTCCTTCTCATCATCCGTTGCCGGGGGCTCAAAGACGTGAACTTCAACATACCCTTTCCCTTTTTTCTCCCCATGGACATGCTGCTCGTACGAAGCCAGCCCACTGCGGTCGCTGGTGTGCAGCGGAATGACCGACGGTACGCGCTCATGAAATACGTTCTCGGTAAACTTGACTATTGCCTCAGTGCTCCGATAGTTTGTCGTGAGCGGAAGCGTTCGTGTCTGGACGGACGAAAACTCCTCCCGTTCCATCATCCGCCGCATGATGCGCCAATCCGCTCCACGGAACGTGTAGATGGATTGCTTCGTATCGCCGACGATGAAGAGACTTCCCCTGCCGCCGAGTGAATTCTCAATGAGCGGGCGCAATACCGCCCATTGGATGGGCGATGTGTCCTGAAACTCGTCGATCAAGAAATGATGCACCTGCTCGCCAAGCGAGAAATAAATCTCCGGTACATTCTCGGCGTTAAGCATCTGTGCCAGCGCGCGAGTTGCCTCGCCTAAAAAGACTGCCCCTCGTTGGCGCTTCACCTGCTCCACGAGATGCCGAACCATCCGGTAGGCATGAAGATAGGGCACATAGTAGCTCTGCGCCTTGAGCTGCAAATAATCGCTCACGAGTCGTAGAACCTCGGCCTGAAGTCCTTCGATCTTCGCCACGACCGCAGCATCGACATGGTCTCTAGGCTTGTTGAGTACCTTCTGGCCGAGTTCTCGCCCGATGAGCTTCTCAACATCGCCTGTGCGGGCAAGCTCAATGATATGGGCAAAGCGCTTGGAAACAACCAGCCCGGGCTTTGTTGCCAGATCGCCGATGGTCCTCAAGCGGGAGAGTATGTCTTGCCGAAGTTCCTGAACCTGCGCGTTATACTCCCCAATATCGGGCTCTCCTGTCTGCGCACTGAGCCGGCGGTAGAGACTGTGGATTTCCTTTGCGATGTTTTCATACGGATTCCAGAGAAACTTCGCGTCGCCCTTTTGGTTTTCCGCTATAAGATCGACGAGCTGACCGAGAAGCTGCTGTTTTGCAGGGTCGAGCGCAATCTCGCGCGCGAAAAGATCCAATGCTTCGTCGAGCACCACCGCCGTGCTGAAATCCACGTCGAACTCCGGCGGCAACCCCAGATCAACGGCCGAGGCCTTCAGCACTCGAGTAATAAAGCTGTCGATGGTCTGGACCTGAAAGTCGGAGTAATTGTCGAGGATGCGCTCAACGGATGACGCGGCCTTCTGTCGCAGTGTCTCTTCGTCCTGAGGAAGTATTTCCTGAAGATCCTTCAATGCCTGCGGCTCACCCAACGCGCCTCGCTGAAGCGTTTCGAGAATTCGCTCTTTCATCTCCCTCGCTGCATTCTTGGTAAAGGTGATGGCGAGGATGTTGCGCAGGTCGTTGTACGGCAGTCCCTCGGTCATGAGCAGCCGCAGATAGCGCTTCGTCAGCTCCGTGGTTTTACCAGAGCCAGCGGAGGCAGGGACGAGCGTAAAATCAGGAAGCTGAAGAAACGTGTTCGAGCTGTTCTTGGACATGCGCGTGAGGAATAAAAAAAGCCCGCCACTTCATGCGGCGGGCTTGCCCGCCAGGCTGTGTGGCGGGCGTAAGCTATTGAGAGAAACGCAGAGAATCAAATGATTTTCGTTCACATTGTAGGTCGAATTGTTAATTCGACCGGGGGCGAGATGACATCTCGCCCTACATTGTTACGGCGTCTTCTCCACTTCTTTCACCTCCAACTTGTACGAATACTTGTTGAAATAAATGTTCCTCGTGCTGCACTCCCGCTCGGTGACATCATGCGCCGGCCTCATCTCAATTCAACGCATCTATTACTGTGCTGCTTTGAACTCTCATTTGTACTGCGCCTTGGGGCGCGGACAAGTAGAGGAGCACTTCAACCTCCTGCGTACTTCTGAGTTTCCTTCCATCATCAGGTGCAAAATACATCGAGCCACGAACTGTTCCCCCTCTTGCTCCTCCACTGCTTGTGACAATGCCACTATACTCGATACGAGCACAGGGTGTTCCCTTGAACTGCTCGAGGCGGACGTATTTTGAGGTTACACTGCTAATGGCCTTCGCAGAAAAAGAAGAGAAATAGAACGTAATATCATTTTTCCATATCTCACCAACTTCAAGCGTTGTTCCCGGAAGCGGTGGTTCTGCCGCGAGGAGGTTGAAAAGTTGATCCAACATTTTCACCGTTTCTTGCTGCAACTCCGGGGGATACTGCCAATCAAGGAGAATTCCTCGGTTCGATATCTGCACTGTCACAGGAATACCATTCAAAGCTTCCGCGCTAGGAAAAGGCTTTTCTTTCTTGTTTTCCCAATAGAGTACGGAATCCTGTTTGAAGGTAACAGTCGCTGTTCCCCCTTTATTCACCTCCTTGACCGTTAGGGTGTAATATTGCAGCATCGAGCTTTCCGTCTTGTCACTACCACCCTCAAGAACTGAATTAACGGTAATTCTATGTTTGAGAACTTGTCCGGGTGTGAATCTGTACTTCAGTGCCTTTTCTTGTGCCAAGGAAACACTGATGGAGAGGCAGAGTAATAACGATATGCACAAAAAAAATCGAGGCTTAAGTTTCATGGAAAGCTCCTTCTTCAACGGAATGAAGTTCATCGATTAAAAGAGACAAGGGGAGAATTTCGCCGTATCCAAAGCAGAAAAATCGAAATACGATATCGCTTCGTGAAAGAACCTTCACCCTCACGACCGTCCTCTCATCGTGCCGCAAGGCGCCGGCCGTGAAGGGGCTGGGATGAGACTACAGTGGGGCAGATAAACGAGGACTACTTAAAACTTGCGACCGCGCGGTCGACGTTCTCGTACGTCTTGAACACCTTGATGAGCTGCGTGATCATGAAGAGACTCTCGACCTTGTCGGTCACGGCCGCCAGCTTCATTTCGCCACCCTTGTTTTTCACGGAGGTCAGTGCGGCGATAAGCGTTCCGAGGCCGGTGCTGTTGATCCACTTCACCTTGCCCATGTCGAGCACGATCTGCTTCACTTCGTCCTGCAGCAGGCTATAAACTTTATCCCGCACGTCGGTCGTGTCCGGCTCCCCCATGAGGTTTCCTTTGATCGATAACACCGCGATATCCCCATACATTTTTTCTTTGATCGACATGGAATGTTCTCCTTACTGAAGGGTTGTGAAAAATTACTGCCGGCACAGGAAGTCGTTAGGATGATACAATCTTTTTCAGGAAATGTCAACGCTCACACGCGCCCATCCACACCGTGATTTCTAGAACCGGCTAATATCCCGTCCGAAAACAAACGTTTTGAACCAATCGAAGAGCACAAGAACCTTGTTCTTGACGCTGACAAGCCTCGTGAGGTACGCAGAGCGCCAGAACAACCATGTCGAAAAACCCGTGCCTTTGTACGCGGCGAGGTCGGCAAGCGCCCGCCCGCTGCCGATGTATGCAAGCATGCCATAATGCCGGTACCGAAAGGGCGGCACGTCTCTGCCCCGCGCCTGCCTGTTGAGTGCCTTCGCAAGATACGTTCCCTCCTGCTGGGCCACTTGCGCTGTAGCAGGGTAGTGTTTTCCTTCCACTGTTGCGCAATCGCCCAACGCATAGACTCCCGGACAGTCATGAATCTGAAAAGAATCATCGGTCAGGATCCTCCCCACACGATCCTTGGGAAGTGAGAGCGCTTGGGCCAGCTCCGTCGGGCCGATACCCGTTGTCCAGACAGCGAGCCCGAACGGAATAACTGCACCATCTTGAAGGATGATCTGTTCTTTCTCCACACGCACGACAAGCGAGTCGGTTCGGAGGTGAATGCGCTGGCGGCGAAACATCCGCGCGGTGTACTCCTGCAGCGTTGCATCGAAGGTGCCGAGAATTTGATGGCTTCCCTCGAGCAGCGTAATCTGCACGTGGGGCATAAGCGCGGCGTAGAATTTGCGCAGGTCGTCGACAAGGAAGTCGTTCATCTCCGCAGCGAACTCCACGCCCGTCGGTCCGCCGCCGACTACAACAACGTGGAGCAGCCGTTTCCGCTCGTCGTCCGTCGCCGCCGGGTTTGCCGCCTGCTCGAAGCAGTCGATGATTCGCTGACGGATCGCGCGGGCATCGGTAAGGTCTTTCAATCGCAGTGTGTGCTGCTCGACGCCGGGGATCCCGTACGTGCTGCTCATTGAACCGACGGCGACGACCAAAAAATCATACGAAAGCTCGAATGATTTCTGATCCAGAGTTCCCCCGCACGACACGACTCTCCGCTGAAGGTCGACCGAACGTGCATGCGCCTGAACGTAGTGAATATCCGGCTTACCGGACCGTATTGGCTCGATGATGCTGCGGAATTCGATTGTCCCCACGGTGGTGCTCGCCAGCAACGGCGTGAACAAAAAATGGTTCCGCGGGCTGATCACGGTAACGTTGAAGTATCGCGCGTTCAGACGCTTCACGAAACTGAAGGCAGCGAAACCGGTACCGAGGACAACGACGTTCGGTCTTGCTGAAGTGGTCATTGCGGGCAGTCATGAGCAGTGTTGGACATACGGCTCGGTTAATGTAGGAAATAATTGCCACGGGAACAAAGAGCGTTGCTTTCGAGAGACTCTTCTTGTACCATGAGAGAAGCACAATCGATGAATGAAAAATGATTTCCCTTCACCACGTTACATCGCTGGATTTTCCGGAGCTTCAGCCCTACCGTACGCTGCGTCGGCCGCTCGAGCATCAGCAGCTGGGGATCTTCGTAGCGGAAGGAGAGAAGGTCGTCCAGCGGCTGCTCGAAAGCGACCTGACGATCCGTTCGATCTTGTTGACTCCGGAATGGCTGAGCGTTTACCGTTCGAAGATTGAAGCGCGAGGCGAGCGCATTGAACTGTACGTCGCGGAGAAAAAGCTCCTCGAAACCATCGTCGGGTTCAACCTGCACCAGGGAATCATGGCCGTCGCGCAGGTTCCTGCTCCGACAACGATCGAAGAGGTCCTCGCACGACACTCGCGACCGTACTTTCTCGCTGCCGTCGACGGACTGACCAACTCGGAGAACCTCGGCATGCTGGTGCGGAACTGCGCGGGCTTCGGCGTGCAAGCGCTGCTCGTGGGAGAAACCTCCAGCAGCCCGTACTTGCGGCGGGCGGTGCGCAACTCGATGGGCGCGGTCTTTAAGCTTCCCGTCGTTCAGACGGAAAACCTCGCCGAGCTGCTGACGACCCTGCGAACGCGATTCGCCATTCGTTCCTTTGCCGCTCATCCCCGCGCCGATGAACGCTCGCTCCATCAGGCACAATTCGGTTCGGATTGCTGTCTCGTATTCGGAAGCGAGGGAGGGGGGATTTCTGCTCGTGTGCTGGAGGCGTGCGATGAGCGCGTGGCGATTCCCATGCTCAACGGCGTCGATTCGCTCAACGTCGCCGGCGCGAGCGCTGTCGTTTTTTATGAAGTGGTAAGACAGAGGAACATGTAGAGTCCGAATCTCAATCGGACTCTACGATCATTGCTGGGGTTTCGGTGTGAGCGGTGGAAGGGCACGTGCAGCCACGGTCGATTGGAACCCGATTTTCTTGTGCGTGCTATCGCAAAACGGCTTATCGTTGCTGTGACCGCAGCGGCAGAGCGAGATGGCTGTCCGCCCGCCCAGGTCAAACTTATTCCCATCCTGATCGTACAACTCGAAATCGCCTTCCACTTTGATCGAACCGTTGTTGCGAATGACGATCGTCGTCGGCATGAGACAATTTCCTCTCTTCTTCGTGATTAGTTTCCGTTGCTCTTCACGGCGAAATTCACCGAGAGCAAGGTATTCTCCCAGACCAGCTTCAACACGCCGCTCTCGTCGCCGGTCTTTTCGAGGCTGATGGTGAACCGCTCGACTGTCGTCTTGAGCGACTGCTTTCGAAGATTGATCCGGGCAAGGTCGAGCGCGCGGTCATACTCCGTTCCCCTCTGTCCGGTCTGTTTATTCACGATCAGCTTCCATGTCGTTTGCGACGGCAACGAGTACAGTGTGTACTCCCCCCGCGGCACATCCACCCCGCCGACGACCAGATCCGCCTCCGTCACGAAGGAGGTCGCTTCGTTGGCGCCTGTTCGCCAGACCTCTCCGTACGGCACCACCGCGCCCATGATCTTCCGCCCGCGACGCGATGGCCGTCCATAGTTTGCCGCGATTCGTTTCCCGCGAAGGCGAAGTTCCGTCGAATCCCGCGGACTTGCCACGAACGCGTCTTGTAGAAACTTAAACGGCACCGAGAGCGAGGTGTTTTCCCATTCGATGCGCATGACGCCGGAATTATTCTGTGTCCGTTCCAGCCGAAACGTTAAATCCTCAACAGGAGCTCTCAACGTTCGAACCGTGAGGTTGACACGCGCAAAATCCAGGTCGGGGTTGTAGGTGGTGCCCCACTGGCCTGTCTGTTTGTTGACGATGAGCTTCCACTGAGAGGACGAGGGGAATGTGTACAGCGTGTACTCTCCTCGTGGAATTTCGGCATCTCCAAGCTGAAAATCTCCGGTTGCCACGACTGTCGTCGCTTTGCCCGAGCCGGTTCTCCAGACACGGTTGTACGGCACGACCTCACCCATGATTTTCCTTCCGCGCATCGAGGGTCGGCCATACACAATCGACAGTCGTTTTCCGTCCATGGCGATCGCAACGGAATCCTGGGGACTGAGAACGGGCTGTTGAGCGACAACCGATGGCACGATACTGATGAGCGCGAACGCGAGCACCGGAAACACCGACTGTTTCGCCAGATGGAGTCTTAACGAGTTCAGCATAACTTATTCTTCGATGGCATCCTCATAACACTGATAGGTATGAGGATCAAAACAGACAACGACGACTTGCTCGAACGCAGAATGTTTCTCTAACGCCGAGCGAATTTCCCGCACGGCAATCACCGATGCGCGCTCGACCGGGAATCCATAGGCTCCCGTGCTGATGGAGGGAAAGGCAAGCGTCTTCAGCCCGCGCTCACCCGCAATCTCGAAACAGCGGCGATAGCAGCCTGCCAGCAACTCGTCTTCCCGATTCTTCCCGCCACGCCACACCGGGCCGACGGTGTGAATGACAAACTTCGCGGGCAAGTTGTACCCCTTCGTGATCTTCGCGTCGCCCGTGGCGCAGCCGCCGAGCGTTCGGCATTCGTCGAGCAGCTTCGGTCCCGCAGCGCGATGGATGGCGCCATCCACTCCGCCTCCGCCGAGCAGCGTGGTGTTGGCGGCGTTCACGATGGCATCAACCGCTTGCTTCGTAATATCACCCTGCACGATCGATAGACGGTCCATCTTCTTACACTCTTACGACGTCGGTTCCAGGGCCCGTGCGATTATGATTCCCGCCTGACGCTTGTTCTTTGCAAGGTACTCTGCAAGCGGCAATTCCGTTATCATAACATTAGAGCCCGCCTCTGGAGCATGCATCATGCGGAGTCGCTTGTTCTCCCACACTGCAACGCCGGTGTGCGAGACGTCGAGCCCGTCGATGTCCGTTGTAATCGCCAGTATATCGCCACCGCGGACCTTCTGCTCAACCGAAGCGACCTCACTCTTCGCAATGGAGTACATCTCCCGCGTGCTGATTTCAGCTTCGTCCTGTTGAATCACTTTCACGAACTCCGGATTCTCATTCAACTGCCGGTACGCCTGCGGGTGCGTGGACATGAAATTGATCGTCTTGCGATACGGCTTTCCGCCGATCTCTTTCGTCACATTGCGCCAGACGCCTTTCCTCTCACCGTCATAGATGTAATCCGTGAAGTAGTGCAGCCGGCTGGGGTATCGGTCGATCACGCCGCCCCGGTAGCGGATGAATTGCAGCTCCCGCTTATAGTCGTCGAATGTCATCGCGTTCTTCTTGATGCAGCGGGCAATGACCAGAACGTTTTCGCAGAACGAAACGCAGTCGAGCCCGCGCATGTTCACCACCAAACGCTCCTCGCCCGGCACTTCGAGCGCGAACGCGAGATACTCCGTGCCGATAAACGACTTTCCGATCTCCACAATGATTTCACCGATAGGTTTCTTGTACAAACCACGGGAGATGGCGATCTCAAACTTTTTCGCACAGATGGCCGCGTCGGGATCATCCGTCGTTTGATGAGCAGTTTCCGTGGCGAACGAAAGAATCGCCGGGACGCTCAACAACAGCTCTACTTTCTTGAGAAACTCACGCCTGCGCATTCTCAAAACCTCACGCCTAATCCGAGTGTAAGCAAGAACCCCGAATAGTTGAACGCGATGCTTGTCGTCTCTTCCAGCTCGCTGCCCATACGGGTAACACGCCCATCCATCTTCCCGACTTTGCCGACTTTGTACTGCGCCTCTGCACGAAGAAACACCCACTCAAACACCCGCACCGTTGAACCGAGCGTAACATTGACCGTCGTCTTACTCGCCTTGTAGGTTCCCTTCGTGTCTGCCGTGACAACCGTCTGCGTGGAATCGACGATCTTGATCGTCTTTCTCCCGTACGCTTCGGCCTGAGCCCGAGCCCGCATGAGGCCAACTTCCGCACCGGCATAGCTCTCGACCAGGTCGTAGTACAAGGGGAAATGATACAACACACCGAAAGTAAAGTCGGTGAAGCCCACGGAGCGGATGAGCGTGAGGGTTTGTTCGGGGGTACTAGACGATGTGCTGACCTCGCGCGATCCATCCGAAACGGAAAACGAAAACGCTACGTCACGCTCGTACCGGTACGCTCCCGTGAACGAAAGCATGAAGGAATTCTTCATGGAAGGGAACGCGCCGATGACCACGCCTTGCCGATTCCATCCTTCGACATCGCGCTGGTTGTCCCGGTCGACCTCGTCGAGACTGAGGCGCGCCAGGCCCGCGGAGAGACTGAAGGAGAACGTTCCTTCTTGTGCAGAGAGCAGGCTGGTGCTCATGAACAGCAGAAGAAGGGCAACGACGAGATGGTTTGTCCTGGACATTCAGCGTTCGAACGGATGGAAGGAAGGAAACATCCCGGCAGACTTAGAATGGTGTCTCCTCGGGCTGACCCGGAGGACCCGGCAAGAATGCCGGTTCACGGAAGCGAGCGAGGTTTTCAAACTGTGCATACCGCTTGACAAAGGAGAGTTTGACAGTTCCCGTGGGACCGTTGCGCTGCTTGCCGACGATGATCTCAGCAACGCCTTCTGTCGGTTCGCCATTCTCGTCTTTGTCGATGCCAAACATCTCGGGACGGTGCACGAAGACCACCACGTCCGCGTCCTGCTCAATCGCGCCGGATTCACGGAGGTCGGCGAGGACGGGACGCTTGTCGCCGCGCATTTCGACCGCGCGGTTCAATTGCGAAAGCGCGATGACCGGGATGTTCAATTCTTTTGCAAGCGCCTTCAACGAGCGCGAGATCATCGAGATTTCCTGCTCGCGGCTTTGCATGTTCTTCGGTCCCTGCATGAGCTGCAGATAGTCGACCACGATGAGACCGGCGTTATGCTCTGCTTTCAAGCGGCGCGCTTTGGCCCGCAACTCGAGCACGGTGAGAGCCGGCGTGTCATCAATAAAGATCTTCGCCTTGTAGAGCTTGCCGACGGTCATGCTGAGCTTCTTCCACTCGTCTTCGGGCAAGCGTCCGGTTCTCACTGCGTGCGCGTCGACCTTCGCCTGCGCGCAGATGAGGCGCAACACAAGCTGCTGCACGGACATCTCCAGACTGAAGATGCCAATGGGGACATCGTGGAGAACAGAAGCATTACGGGAGAGTGAAAGAACTAACGAGGTCTTCCCCTGACTTGGCCGCCCGGCAACAATAATGAGGTCTGATTTTTGGAATCCGCCGGTGAGCGAGTCAAGCTCCGAAAACCCGGACGGCACGCCCGTGACGCCGCTGTGCTTGCCGTGAATGCTCTCCAGCAGCTCCATCGTCGAGGTCACCGCGTTGCTCATGGAGACAAAGGTCTTCTTCATCCTCTGCTCGGAGATCTGGAAGATGCTCTGCTCTGCCTCATCCAGCAAACCGAGCGCGTCTTCAGTCTCGTTGTACGCGCGGCCAATCACTTGTGAAGAAGAAGCGATCAATTGCCGCATGAGTGCTTTTTCCAGAACGATATGCGCGTGGTATTCAACGTTCGCTCCGCCGCTAACCTTCGTCGTCAGCTCGGTCAAGTAATATTCGCCACCGACTTTCTCCAACTCTCCGCGGCGGCGGAGCTCTTCGATGAGCGTGATGAGGTCGACCGGCTCGTTCCGCTCGAACAACCCGATCATTGCCTTGTAGATGCTCTCGTGCGCGGGCTTGTAAAATGCGCTGTCATCCAGCACCGCGAGCACTTTTGCGATGGCGTCTTTCTCCAACAGCATAGCGCCGAGCACGGCCATTTCCACATCGACGGCTTGCGGAGGGACGCGACCTTCTCCAGAAGGTTGGTCAACGAGACCTAAGATTTTTCGCGGTTCGGGCATTGAATTTCTTCTTTACGTTCTACTGTCAAAATACAGAAGGGAACAGTCAACTGCAAATCCAGAGAAGAAAAAACTTGGGTAGGTCGGACATTTGCCAGAGGCATCTCCCCAGGGGATCACTTCGTGACCTTCGGGACTTGTCTGACTATTGCGGCTAACTCACACTGTTGTCCACGAATAAGATAAACTTACACACACGTTTTCCACTGACACCGTTGTCAGGATAAATCTCAGCGCTGTTATGCGTTCGTTGGTTTGCGTGATGATTGCACATCGTTTCTTGTCACCTCGTTGTACCGGAAAGTGTCTCACTCTTAGATCGATTGAGGCATTCGCCACAACTATCGCGCAAGAAGGAGTGGATCGATTCCCTTGCCGAGCGTGAATGAGGAACCTACCGCACTCACCACCGCCTCTGTGACCATTTGCATGTCGCAGCAAAGTCTGATCGTAATATCTTGAAATCTAGTTCAAAAGAAAAGGTGGGTTTCCAGCATCAACAAAACAGGCAGCATTGTAACAGCCGCCTGTATCATATAGGGAGATGACTCAGAATATGCTCTCTGAGCAGGTTCAATCTTCTACCTGAGCAGGATCAATTTTCCGACAGCGGAATAGGAACCTGCCTGAAGTCTGTAAAAATAGAGGCCGCTTGCAAGACCTTGAGGGTTAAACTCCACCGAGTGACTGCCGGCTTGCAGTCGGTCACCATCAATCAACCGTGCAACCTTGCGCCCTAAGGCATCATAGACCGTCATGGAGACAGGGACAGGTTGAATCGGATGATTGTGCTTGGGTTAAACGGATTGGGATAGTTTTGTTCGAATGCGAACTTCTTCGGGATATCTCCTGTGGAAGCCACGCTCGTTGGGAAGACGGTAGCCCCGAGAAGATTTCCTATGTAGGTGGGGGAGGAATCAGATTCGCGTGAAGAAAACGGGTTGTTCCCTTCAGGCGTTGATGACCTTCGGGATCTTGTCGTTCTTGCTTCTCAAGTCGATGCCGCCTTCGAGGATCGATTTGAGGTTGGCGAGGTAGAACGTCCAGCCCTTCATACAGCCAACGTAGTAGTTCATCTTCGAGGCGTCGTCGGTCGGGATGTTCTCTTGCGTCAGCTCGGCAATCGTTTCGCCCTGATCGGTCATCACGCGGACAGTGACACTACAATCGGCTGTAAAGGTAAAGCGGAAGAGATCCTTACCGTTCGTTTCCAGGACTTTCCCTCGTTCCACGACATCGTCGCTGTAGCCGAACCAGAGCCAACGATATTTGTCGCCTTCCCGGATGTGTACTTTCCCGTCGCGCACAGTTCCGTCACGGCGAAGTGAACTCCGCCTTGCGCAGAAACCATCGCTCGAGTCCCGCCGTTGTCGCCCAGGCGTTGTAAATGTCCTGCGCTCCAGCCCTAATCCCGCCATTGAGCGTCGACGCACAATCTTGTCTTCTCGCCTTCATGCCCGGACCTTTTCCAGCTCGCCTAATTCGATTGCATCCAGCTCGTCCTGGAGCGCCTGCAGCTCGTCAAGGATACGGGTTCGCATGTGCGCAAAGCTCACCTCGAGGTGGGAGAAGAGCTCTCCGTAATAACGAATGCCGTCGTTCAGATTCGTCCGAAACTCCGTCAAGTAGTTCCGCTGCTTCTCAGTCAAAGGCTTTATCGATTCGTGGAACTGATCCTTAAGATAGTCGACATACAGCTTCAGTTCTTTAACGAACATGTGCGGGCGATCAGTCCGCCGGATGATGTTCGTCCGACCGTAGATGTGATCCACCATGACCTTCAGTGAGACGATCTCCGAGAAGTACGCGAGGTTCGGCCCGGGACAGACCAACGCTCCGTCGCCCCCTTGAGACCTTGTCTCCACCCCGTGCACCAGCAGCGCTCCCGTGCCTAAGCCGGCACAGAGACACGACTTTTCCACGATTTGGTCGAACCGACGTTGGTATTCTTCCCTCGAAAGCTGCAGCGTCTCCAGCTCGTCAATCTTCAGCTTCTGATACTGCCTGGATGCAACACAAATGGTGCGCTCGGTGAACTCTGTATTGAACTGGAGGTAGTTCTTGGGACAGGAACTTCCGGGCCTCCCTTTCTTTACAAGCTCCAGTCGTTCCTCATCCTTGGTGTTGTTCCTCAGGCTGTAGAAGCGGACACCCAGTGGAGAAATGTGGCTGAGATACAGATCCTTCTCTTTCGCATCAGCGAGCTGTTGGCGTGTGTGTGGGTCGACGTTTGTGACCTCCGGGACGAGGAGAAACGGCGAGGCCCAACCGACGGAATCAAGCTCATAGTGATCCAGAAGGAACTGATGTTCTTCCGCAGTTCCCACGCCCCCCTGTGCAGTGACCCTCAGTTCCAGGGGCCGCTCGGGAACTGGACGCCCCTTGTTCTGCAGCGCTTGAACAAAGATCTCGTGTGTCGACTGGATGAGCGTCTGCCGGTGTTGCTTGAATTCCTCCAGGATCGGTCCGAGCAAAAATCCGTCGGTCGCAAACGCGTGCCCGCCGCAGTTCAGTCCGGACTCGACCCGATACTCGGACACCCAAAGTCCCTTCTTGGCGAGGAACTGCCCCTGGATTCGTGCGGACCGGTAGTCGCTCACTTTGATGATGAGCTTCTTGTTCAGTTCCCCACGCTCGTCAGGATAGAAATCCTCGAACTGTTCGATGTAGCTGTACAATCGCGGATTCATCCCTGCCGAGAGCACGAGTGAGGAGCGGAGGGTGCTCATCGCAAACCCGCGCAGCGCGGCATGGGCATCATTGTACTGGACCGGCAGCGCTTGATGGTCCCGGTAGTTCCGCTTGTCGAGCTTCGTCATGATGTTGACGTCGATGCTGCCGGGGAGAAGATGCTCGTGCACCCATTTCTGGATATCTTCCTTGATCGTATTGTTGCGAATGAAGTCCCGATATCTTCTCTTGAGCTCGGAAAGGTCGGGAAGCAACTCGATATACTTCTCCAGTTCGCATCCTTTCTCAAGGATCGATTGTTTGAGTCGTTCGAACTTCTCCTTCACGACCGTGTCGATCAGGTTAAGATACGCCGTGATTCTCTTTGCACGGCGGTCCTCTGCTTCTTCGGGAATCGGGTCGAACGGGACGTTGCAGGCTCTGCAATACACCTCTCGCATCTTCTCGATCAGCATGTCGTCAACGATGGAGATGACCGAAGAGATTCCGAGGTGGGCGACTCTTGCCGGTGTATCGATGCTAAAGCCGGTTCCCATGACAGGAATGTGAAAGGTATGGGGGGAGTTGGTTTGCTTCATTCTTCAGGCCTTCTGCGAAAGTTTGTTGTTTTGGATGTTGAGCGGAAATCCTTGGAGTCCGACGTTGCAACCCATGTTCCAGCGATGTGAAGTTTCCGCGCGCATCTTTTTTGAAAGTCCACCGCTCGCCACCGGTGAGAGCTGCCGGGCGGAAACCGAATCGAACAAGCTGATTGAAAGTGCGAGAAGCAAAATACAAAAGATTTTCTTCAAATGGTACCCTCGCAGTTGGTTGGTAGTTGGTTCATGCAGATTATCGTTTATTTTCCCCACATCCATTTGCCCCAGAGGCCACGACCGGCGACCGATTCAGGCAACCTCATTCCGTTTTGCTTGAGTGCGGGCAGAATGGAGCCGCGATGGTGTGACTCGTGCGAGATCTTGCTAGCCGAGCGGCCTCAATCCGTGTCAACTGCCGGGGGGCGTAAGGATTGCATCTCCAGGGCGAACGGTAAAGGACGTGCCGTGCATTTTCTTTTCACCAGTTCCGCTTAGGATAGAATAACTTACCTTACGCAAGGATTGAATTTTTTCCACGAAGTCACCAAGTCCCGCCTTCACGGTTCCGCTTCTTGGAATCTTCCGTCCCGAACTTTG
>CAYJSZ010000027.1:21380-24266 GCA_964372545.1 uncultured Ignavibacteriaceae bacterium | reverse complement strand
ACAAGACAGCGACACTTCTCGTGATGACATTTCTCTTTTTTATTGCCGCCTTCAGCCAAGAGACGGCAGAACGACTCTACCAAACTGCTCTCTACAAAGAAGAAGTCGATGGCAATCTTGTAGAAGCCATCAAGCTGTACAAACAAGTCGTTGAGAAGTTTCCCAAGAATAAACCAATCGTAGCTAAAGCTCTTTTTCATCTGGCCTTATGCTCTGAACGGTTAGAAGACGAGAGCGGAGCGATTGCCTCGTATCAGAAGATACTTGACCACTAGGCTGACCAGAGAGATGTTGCGAGCAGGGCCAAAGAACGTCTAACTGTGCTCTTGAAAGAAAAGGAACTCCGAGAGAGCAAAGCGATTGCTGTGTTGCCATTCAAGAATATGAACAACGATGAGGAGAGCGAGTTTTTCAGCAATGGGTTTACGGATGATCTGATCACGCAACTCTCGAAGATAAGTGGCCTGCAGATTATCTCCCGCAATGCAATCATGCGATACAAAAATACAAACAAACGTATTGCAGAGATTGGGAGAGAGTTAGGTGTCGGCAATATACTGGAAGGGAGTGTGTATACTACCGGGGCGAGGACTCGAATCTCAGCGCAGCTGATTAATACAAGCACTGAGGAGCATCTTTGGGCAGAGACTTATGACAAAGAAATGACAGAAATCTTCGCCATCCAAAGCGATGTCGCGACAAAAATTGCTCGGGGGCTCAAAGTAACTCTTCTTCCTCCAGAAAAAGGCCAGCTAGAACGAGAACCAACTCACAACATTGATGCGTACACATATTATCTCAAGGGTCGAGAGTATTATTATCGTCTTCGTAAAGAAGATAACGAGAATGCCATCCAGCTTTTCAAAAAAGCGCTTGAGCTCGATTCCTCTTTTGCGCTTGCATATGCTGGATTGGGCGATGCGTATCAGCAACGTTGGGATAGATTTGGTTTTCCAGCAGCTTGGGTAGATTCCGGAGTTGCAGTGAGTCTGAAAGCAATTTCCATTGATTCGAATCTTGCGGACGGATACAAAGCGTTAGGCTTGAATTATGCCGCAAAGGGCTGGCTTCGTAAAGGTCTGGAGATGGAGCGCCGAGCGGTAAAGCTAAACCCAAATCATTTTGCCGCTGTCGGCAATGTTGGCTTTCGACTGTATCAATTGGGTGAACTCGCAGAAGCTTTAAGGTGGAGGAAGAAGGCGGCAAGTCTCCATCCCACCGGATCACTCGTCGCTCGCGCGGTTGCCGAATCTTATGACATCTTGTGTGATGATGATAATTCAGACCGATGGACAAGAAGTGCTCTGGATCTCGAGCCTTCTTCCCCTGAATCTTACCTTCAATTTGCCGTAAGGTATTTCAGACAAAAAAGAAATCAGGAAACATTGGAGATGTGCCAAAAGATATTGGCAATAAACCCAAATCACCCCATGACGCTTTCCATTACGGGGGCAATACTTCTTGCGATGCATAACTATGCACAGGCTAAACCGTACTTCGAAAAAAGGGTGCAAGTAGATACAACGATTGCGAGTGGGATTGGGCTGGGACATGTCTATCTAAAAACGGGTAAAGAAGACGAGGCACAAAAGTTTTTTGACCGTCGCCTCAAGTTCCTCCAAGGGCAATTGGAGCAGGGAAACGAGCATCGGTGGGTTCCTTACGAAATGGCACAGATCAACGCTCTGCAAAATAATAAGACCGAAGCATATCACTGGCTCCAAAAAGCGATCGAGGCAGGCTGGCGTGATTACCGCTGGTCTCTCGTTGATCCTAACTTAGAGAATCTCCACGACGATGAGCAGTTTAAACAAATGATGGCTCAAGTGAAAGCGATGGCGGATGAAGAGCGAAGGAAAGTGAGAGAGATGGAAAAGAAATGAGACTTATCAAGAGAAATCAAGATGAGTGGCAGGGCTATTTCTCATAAGCAGAAACGATGCGATGTCAAAGCAATGCCGTAAACTCTTCGACTGTCAGGCCGACTTCACGGATGATGGCTCGCAATGTTCCTTTTGCAACTTCTTTGTGATCCGGGATTGTTACACGCCGGTGAGGTGGACTATTGTGGCGCAACACGATGTGACTACCTCGTTGATGGTCAAATGCGTAGCCAGCTTTTGCTAGCGCTTTGACGATGTCTTGCCCCGCGAGAACGGGGAGTTTACTCATACTTCGACGATTTCTTCGGTGATGGGAGGTGGAATCGGTTCACCATGCTTGCCGAGACTTTCGAGATATGCTTGAATAGCTTCGTTGATGTTCTTGATCGCCTCGCTGCGGGTTTTCCCCTGCGAGAGGCAGCCGGGAAGCGATGGCACTTCTGCTACGAACATTCCGTCTTCATCCTGAGTGATCATCACGCGATATTTCATCGGACGGATCTCCTTGACTGTTGTCCTCTTGACACATTAAGTTAGTCGCTTTTTGCTGAAAGTCAACAGCGAAGATTTATGCAGTTGATGATGTGATCGGCCAAGTTCCAAAATTCCCCACGAACGTTCTACAGTGAGTGGTGGAAATTTTGATCCCGCTTTGCGGGACGACGTTTGCTGTCGGGAGCTGCCTATGATCGGACAAACAATCTCACACTACAAGATTCTTGAAAAGCTCGGCGAGGGCGGAATGGGCGTTGCGCACGTAGGTCGATTCGCCGAATCGACCAGTCGAGTCAGCGACTCGACTTACAGTAAGGATGTACAATGATCGGGCAGACAGTTTCCCATTATAAGATTCTCGAAAAGTTAGGTGAGGGAGGGATCGGCGTGGTCTTCACCCCGTGAGATAAAGCAACAAAGAGTTGAGAAAAATTTCAAAATAGCACTATCTCACGGGGTAAAAAGCCCAGAACACGAAGCTCGACCGCCTCGCGCATTGAAGTTTCTT
>CAYJSZ010000027.1:0-21280 GCA_964372545.1 uncultured Ignavibacteriaceae bacterium | reverse complement strand
GGCAATATCTGGTTCACCGCCAACTCGAAGGCTTACATCGGCAAACTGAATCCAAGGACGGGTGAAGTAACGGAATACCCGATGCCTGACCCGCGCGCACGCGATCCTCATACTCCAATCTTTGATCAGAAGGGTATCCTCTGGTTTACAGTCCAGGGAGGAAACTTTGTAGGAAGGCTCGACCCTAAGACCGGCATCATCACGCTCAAAGAAGCTCCCACGGCGCAATGCCGACCCTACGGCATCGTCGTGAACTCAAAAGGTACGCCGTTCTTCTGCGAGTTCAACTCGAACAAGTTAGCCAGCATCAACCCCACCACAATGGAGATCACCGAGTACGTGTTGCCCGAAGGCGCGCGCCCGCGGAGACTCACGGCCACGCACGACGACATGATTTACTACAGCGACTATGCTCGTGGCTACTTGGGACAACTCGATCCAAAGACAGGCAAGGTTGCCGAATGGCCATCACCCGGCGGGTCTCGGTCTCGTCCCTACGGCATCGCTGCCACCGACGACGGCCGCATTTGGTACAGCGAGGCAGGAATGAATCCCAACACGCTGGTGTTATTTGATCCGAAAACAGAAGAGCTCAAGACGTGGCCCATCCCATCGGGCGGAGGAGTCATTCGCCACATGGTCGCTACACCAAAAGGGAATCTCTACCTTGCATGCAGCGGTGTAAATAAAGTCGGGGTTGTGGAAATCAAGTAGATTTAGAAGTCCGGCAATTCGACGTTCGGCATCCCCGTGATTCCTCATTCCAAATTCTTGTGCTACTTCTAAAAAGTAATCTTGTGCAGGAAGATCATGACCCCCTGCGTCTCAGAGAACGAGACGCGTCCCCCTTGCCAAAGGGGACAAAGGGTCACAACTGTGAGCTGCTACAAGAGATTGTAAGGTGGGACGAAAAACGTTTAACGAAATGGAATGCTGAACCGAAGCCGCGCGTTCCCACCCAAATCGTCGCTCACGTCGAAGTTGTAGAGGCTGGCGCCGACGTACGCATCGATGATATTCAGCGCATAGGTGAGCGCGATGTAGAATGCGAATCGGTCTCGCTCGTCGTGGTAAAAGTCCCGCTCGTACCGAACCTGCGCGTCCCCCCGGCCTGCATTCACGCCCTGCTTTAGCGAAAGCTCGTACCGTTCGCTCGCATCGTTGTAAAGATTATTCGCTTTGTTCCACTGGCTGCCGAAATAAACGCCAAAGCCCCAGATGATGGGGATTTTCCAGTAGCGCCCGGTGTACACTTGCCCCGCGCCCGGCAGAACTGCGGAAAGCACCATAGCGAGCGTTGTGGATTTTGTTTCGGGCGGCGAGACTGCAACGACAGAATCGGAAGAGAAATTTTGAAGAGCGGTCGGGCCAAATTCTATTTTGAACAAAGACGGCCGAACACTTTGTTGGCTGAAGGCTAAGGAAGAAAAGATTGAAACGAAAAAGAAAGCGAGGAAATAGTGCACGCCCAGAATTTTCTTGTGCTTCTCCTCAACCAATGCTCGACCTACTTCGAATGACCCCCTCTTTAATCTCCCCCTAGAGGTGGAGAGATTATTTTCCTTCCCCTCACAGGGGCAGGCGGGGATGGGGTCATTTATAGTGAAGCATACCACTATTCAACCAGCGCCAACGCTTCAATCTCGATTTTGACATCTTTCGGCAAGCGTGCAACTTCGACCGTGCTGCGGGCGGGTTTCGACTCGGAGAAGAACTCGGCGTAGACTTCGTTCATTGCAGCAAACTCGTTCATGTCCTTCAGAAACACCGTTGTTTTGAGGACTGACTTGAGCGACGCGCCGCCGGCTTCGAGAATCGCGGCGACGTTCTTCAAAGCCTGCCTCGTTTGCGCCTTAATGTCTCCCTCGATAATTTGGTTTGTCGCCGGATCAATGGGAACCTGTCCTGCTGTGTAGAGGAATCTTCCGTCAACAAGAATTGCCTGGCTGTACGGGCCGATAGGATTCGGGGCTTTGTCGGTGAAAATCTTTTGAAGAGACATGTTGGATGTGAGATTTCTGTTCTCCCCGATCTAAAGATCGGGGCTATTGATATTTTTCCAGCGCGGCGAACAGATCGAGCAAGCGATCGAGGTCGTCTAATGAGTAATACTCGATCACGATCTCTCCTCTTCCACCGCCTTTGGTACGGACTGTCACTTTCGTTCCCAGCGCCCGGCGAATCTTCTCCTCCACACTGAGCACACTGGAGGATGAGAGTGTCGCTGCGCCTTTTGCTGATTGGGAACCCGGCTTCCCGATTTTTGCGAGCTGTTCGACTCTCCGTACGGACAAGCCGTCGTGAACGATCTTTTCATAAATCTTGAGCTGTGCGCGTTCACTCGGAATATTGATCAAGGCGCGGGCATGACCCATGCCCAGCTTGTCCTTCCGCAGCCCGTCCTGAATCTGTACCGGTAATTTCAGAAGGCGGAGAAAATTCGCGACCGTGGTTCGATCCTTGCCGACCTTCTGCGCGATCTCCTCGTGGGCGAGATGGCACTCGTCGATGAGTCGTTGGTATGCTGTGGCGATTTCCATCGGGTTGAGATGCTCGCGCTGGATATTTTCGATGAGCGCGAGCTCCAGCATCTCTTCGTCCGACTGTACATCGATGACGTACGCCGGGACTTGTGTCAACCCCGCCGCCTGTGCTGCCCGCAACCGACGCTCGCCGGTGATCAACTGAAAATCTTCGCCGAAGCGCCGTACTGTGATCGGCTGGATGATCCCCTTCTCGACAATCGACTGCGTCAGCTCTTGCATTGATTCCTGGTCGAAGTCCGAGCGCGGCTGGAAGGGATTCGGTCGAATCCGGTCGCACTCAATGCGAGTGATGGTTCCGTCTCGATCGCGATCGGCCGTCACTGCATCCTGACGGATAGCGACTTCACGCGGTGGCGCCTTGGGGATGAGAGCGTCGAGTCCGCGGCCCAGTACCGATTTTTTTTGCGTCGTCATAGCTCGTTATGCTTCTTGAGATTCCGGCTCGGCGAGCAGCACTTCATTGTTTGCGAGGACTTCCTTGGCCAGATCCATATACTGCCGCGTGCCGGAACAGATCGCATCATACAGAATAATAGGCTTTCCAAAGCTGGGAGCTTCGCTTAACCGAATATTGCGCGAGACGACGGTCTTGAAGACCTTGTTCCCAAAGTACCGTTTCACCTCATCCACCACCTGATTCGACAGTTTGAGTCGGGAATCGAACATCGTCAGGAGAACCCCCTCAATATCGAGATTCGGGTTGAGATTCTTCTTCACTGCGTGGATAGTGTTGAAGAGCTGCCCTAATCCTTCCAATGCAAAATACTCACATTGAACCGGAATGAGCACCGAATCCGCGGCTGTGAGTGCATTGAGTGTCAACAACCCGAGCGAGGGCGGACAATCCACGATGATGAAATCGAACTTCTCGCGAACCGTTTGAAGCCCCATCTGGAGGCGTCTCTCCCGCTCTTCAAACTCCACCAGCTCCACTTCTGCGCCGACCAGGTTGATGTGTGAGGGCAACAGCGAGAGAAAGGGCATCTGGGTATCGACAACAACGTTCTGCGCATCAAGCTCGCCCAACAGCACTTCATACATCGTCTTGCCGTCCGCAGGACTCGCGCCAACACCGCTCGTCGCGTTCGCCTGTGGGTCCGTATCGACCACGAGAACCCGTTTTTCGGCAACGGCAATACAGGCCGCGAGATTCACCGCCGTCGTGGTTTTCCCCACGCCGCCTTTTTGATTCGCTATGACGATCACTTTGCCCATCGTGCTATACAACCATCATACCGCCCGCGCTGAGTAGCGCAACAATGCCGGCAAGAATAGACCGTTTGACAAGCTTCGAATATGTCATCCACCAGCCGTGGAACTCTTCACCTTCAATCTCCTCTTGCAGCTTCTGAACGACTCTCCCCATCTGCCACGCGAAGAAAAGAAGCACGAGCAACGCAAACTGTTTCACCGCCAAGAGTCTTGCCCACGATGTCGAAAAATCGAACCAGACAAATCGCGGACTCAGCAGCATCAAGAGTAATCCTGTGAACAGAAGCGGCCAGAAGCTTGACCAGATGAATGACTGAAAGCGTCTGAGGATTTCGACAGTAAGCGTCGTTCGTGTTGCCTGCCGATGCTCGGCGATCGGCCTCATGACTGCATTGAAATAGATCAGTCCGCCAAGCCAGACGATGACCGAGACGATATGCACTACTCGACACACCCACAGAACGAAATCCATTGACCTCCAAACGACCCTTCGTTCAAAAGATTCTTCGAATATACCTTTTTTTTAAAGCCTATGCAACCGCGTGGCGGAGAAGAAACAGAATTTCACTCGAACCTTTCCCCTGCGGAAAGCTTATATCCGCGAAGGAACTCGTCGACGTTCATTTGCCGTCTTCCTTCCTGTTGCATTTCGCGAATCGCAATGACACCGTCACCCGTTTTGACCAACAACGTCTCCCGGTCGACATGTGCAACTTCACCCGCCCTTGCTTTTTTATTCTCTCCAAAGCCCAAACCTCGAACCTCCGTTCGATAGACCCTCAACGTCGTTCCTTTGTGTGTTGTCCACGCGCACGGAACCGGTGAAAGCCCACGCACAAAGTTATGCACTTGCCGAGTTGTCTTTCCCCATGCGATCTTGCAATCCTCCTTGAAGATCTTCGGTGCCGGAGAAGCCTGCCGGTCGTCCTGCGGTCGCGGACTTGTTCTGCCAAGCTCAATGAGCCGCACCGTCTGCAGGACGATCTCCGCCCCAACTTCTGCCAGCTTATCATGAAGCTCGCCCGCTGTTTCATCCGGTTGAATTCTGACCCGTGCCTGCAACACGATATTGCCTGTATCGACTTTTCTCTTGAGCAAGAAGGTCGTTACCCCCGTTTCCTCCTCGCCGTTGATGATTGCCCAGTTGATGGGGGCCGCACCACGATACTTCGGCAGCAACGATGCATGGAGGTTGAAGGAACCAAGCTTTGGTAGTGTAAAGACTTCAGGAGGAAGGATGCGAAAAGCCACGACCACGATGAGATCCGGCTGAAGAGCAGCAAGGCGAGCGACAAACTGAGGATCGTTGAGATGTTCCGGCTGGAGGAGTGGAAGCTTTTTTTCGAGCGCAAGCTCTTTGATCGGTGTGAAGCCAACGTGCTGACCGCGACCGCGAGGTCTATCCGGCGCGGTAACAACGGCTCGGATTTCGTAATGATGCTCGAGCAGAATCTTCAGACTCGGCAGGGCGAATTCCGGCGTGCCCATGAAGACGATGCGCATTGCGTCCCTAGGGGATGGCTTCGCCAAAGGCTTTTAAACCTCCACTCCCGTCGCGACGGGATAACTTGTTTCGACATCGCCCTTCTTGATCTTCCGCAACTTCGGCTTCAGGAGACCTCGTTGCGCCGTGCTCAGATGATCGATAAACAGCACGCCGTTCAAATGGTCGAACTCGTGCAACAGAACTCTCGCCAATAAGCCTTCGGCATCCAGCTCAAGTTCCTTGAAATTGACGTCGCGGAACCGAATACGGATTTTCTCGGCCCGCGCAACGTCGGCCCGAACCTCGGGTATGCTCAGGCATCCTTCTTCCATCTTCCAGGAGCCTTCTTGCCGGAGAATCTCCGGGTTAATAACAACGAGCGTTTTTTCTTCCCGCGGCTCGTGATCATCCGTATTTGCCACGCCTTCAGCCTCTTCCCGCAGCGCTTCCTCAACGGCCGCAAGATCCACCACCACGACGCGATGGAGTTCTCCGACCTGATTCGCCGCCAGACCGATGCCCCTGGCTTTCTGCATGGTCTGCACCATGTCAAAAATCAGTCTGAGGATATTGTCGTCCAGATCCTTGACAGGCTTCGCTTTTTCGCGAAGGACATCACTTCCATACAAAAAAATGGGTCGAACAGGCATGGTCGATCACTCACTCTTCGACAATATAGTTTGAAAGTACGGACGAATCAACGCTTACTCGATTATGCGTCGAGCGCTTTCGTATCGCTTCTTGTAGTAGCTGCTCTGCAGCGACGAGATGGTGACGCCAAATGAGACGCTGGCGTGGGCGAAGAGATCGTCGCCCAAGTAGATGCCGACATGAGACGCCGGGTCGCCGGTCGTGTTAAAAAATACAAGGTCGCCAAACTTCAGATCATCAAACTCGACGAGCGCTCCCACGTTGGATTGATCGAGACTCGTCCGCGGAAGATCTTTCTTGAGCGCTTGTTTGTAGACGAGCATCGTATAGGCAGAGCAATCGAGGCCATCGCCGTTTTCACCGCCGAGGACGTACGGGACGCTCATGTACTTTGAAAGCTCGCGCATCAAGCGACTTTGATCGAGCGCGGAGATTGCGGTGTTCTTCTCACGAGTAAAATCGCGCGTGCCGGACAGGATACTCTCTTTCTCTTCCGGGTCGACCGGCTTGTCGTTTTCTTTGGATTCTTCTTCAGCTTCTTTCGAGATGACTTCGGAAGAATTCGTTGAGGCGGTCAGCTCCACGACCGGGGGTTTGCCGCTTCCTGCGAAACGCGGTTTCGCACCACTGCAACTCGTGAACATTGCGAGCGCGGTCGACAGCGCAAGGAAGAGCACTGTCGTACGGATGGCAGTATTCGTTCTTACGGCCAGTATGCGAGAAAGCCTCGGTGAGAGTCGAGGCTTTCGGAATAATTGAGGTTGTGGTTTCAGCTTAACCAAGATAAGCCCGAAGTGCCTTGCTGCGAGACGCGTGCCGCAATCGCCGAATCGCTTTCTCTTTGATCTGTCGTACCCGCTCGCGCGTCAGATTAAACTTTTCACCAATCTCTTCGAGCGTTAACGAATGCTCTTGATCCAAACCAAAATAGAGGCGAATCACCTGCGCCTCTCGTTCGCTCAAGGTGTTTAAGGCGCGCCGCACTTCTTCTTTCAACGATTCCCCCATCAACTCCGAATCCGGGGTCGGTGTGCGCAGGTCCTGGATCACATCGAGCAGGCGATTGTCTTCACCCTGCGCAAACGGAGCGTCCATCGAAAGATGCCGGCCCGAGATTTTCAGTGTATCGGAAACTTCGAAGAGGGACATGTCGAGCTCTTCCGCCAGCTCGCTCGCGCTGGGCTCGCGCTCGAACTCCTGCTCCAATGCGCTGAATGCCTTGCCAATCTTGTTGAGCGCGCCGACCCGGTTCAGCGGCAATCGAACAATACGCGATTGTTCAGCCAGCGCCTGCAAAATCGACTGCCGGATCCACCACACCGCATACGAAATGAACTTGAACCCGCGCGTCTCATCGAAACGTTTCGCGGCCTTAATGAGGCCGAGGTTCCCTTCGTTGATCAGGTCGCCCAACGACAAGCCTTGATTCTGATACTGCTTGGCAACGCTCACCACGAATCGAAGGTTTGCTTTTGTCAGCTTCTCTAAAGCTTTCTGATCGCCCTTCTTAATCCGTCGGGCGAGATCGATTTCCTCTTGCGGGGTCAGCAACTCAACCTTGCCGATCTCCTGCAAATACTTGTCTAACGACTGGCTCTCTCTATTCGTGTATTGCTTCGTGATCTTTACCATCGGTACATCACCCTTTTCTTTTCAAACTCTCGTTTTACCATATAAACGCTCGGCAAGGTAAGAAGTTTTCAAAAAATCTCCAGGTCAATTCTATCCACAATTCCAACAATACTCGCATCGACAGGCGCCATTTCGACCGGCAGCGGAATAACCGCCTCCCGTGCTGTAATATACATGACGGTTTCTCCGGGCCCGGCTCCTACCGTATCCACGGCGACAATTGGTGACCCGGTTTTTTCCCGTTTTGCATTAATCGGCTGGATGAACTGAAGCTTGAACCTCTTCAGGTTTTCATCTTTGCGTGTCGCCCAGATGGTTCCGATGACTGTAGCGAAAAACATTGTTGGTTAATTGATGATTGATTGACTGGCGCGCGGTGATAATCTGTTTTGTCGCATTTTGCCGCTAACCGATGAATAGCACTCACTGCTAGTGCCGTTTCCACTCGATAGGGTTGTGTTTTGGATATCGTAACTACATGTGGAAACGAGTCCCGCTCGAGCAACGAGCGGGATGCCTTTTTGAATACAACTTTTATTTTTAGAAGTGGCACTAGTCTGCAACATCCAGTTTATCCACCACAGCCATGATGACAGCATCGACCGGCTTGTTTTTCGTTGCCGCAGTCTGACGGGCTGAGCTGCCTGTTGCAATCAACACGATATCGCCAACACCCGCCTGCACCGTATCGACCGCGACGACAAACATCTCTTTCACCTTATAGTCCAAGTCGACATGCTTCACGATGAGCAGCTTTGCACCAACGAGTTCTTCATCTTTCCGTGTCGCCCAAATCGTGCCGACGACTTTTCCGAGGATCATGGTATGCTCTTGAGATTAGACGTTGAACGTTTAATTTCGTTACATGAAACAACTCATAATACGGAAAAACTTTGAAAGAGATTCCGCCTGAAGAATGGATTAAGGAAAAATCATTCTGAAGAAGCTGGTTCCTTCTAAAGAGGACGCATTAGTTATGCCAAAGTACTCTGCTACCGTTCTACCGGCATCTGCAAAGCTCTGCCGTATCCCGAGCGCCACGTTTGTCTTTCCGGACTTGCTGTAGCAAATGATCGGGACATATTCTCTTGAATGATCCGTGCTGTCGTCCGTTGGGTCATTGCCATGGTCCGCCGTGATCATCAGGAGATCGTTATCGTTCATACAATTCATGATTCTGGGAAGCTCTCTGTCAAAAGCCTCGAGCGCGTCGGCAAAGCCCTGCGTGTTCTGACGATGTCCGTAGAGCTGGTCGAAATCGACAAGGTTGGTCAACAAGAATCCCGACTTCAACATGTTGCCGACTTTGATCGTCTCGTCGATACCGTTCGCGTTCGACTTCGTATGGATTTTTTCGTGCAAGCCGCGGCCCGAGAAAAGGTCGTCGATCTTACCGATTCCGATCGTTTTAATTCCGCGCTCAGACAAAACATCCAGTACCGTCGGTCGTCCCGGTTCGACGGCAAAGTCTCTTCTGTTCGTGGTCCGCGCGTACTGCCCACGGGTTCCGACAAACGGTCTCGCAATGATGCGGCCGACCCGGTGTTCTCCAACCATCACCTGTTCGCGCGTGATCCGACAAATCCTGTACAGCTCCTGCAGTGGAATCACTTCCTCATGCGCGGCAATTTGAAACACCGAATCGCCCGATGTGTAGACAATCGGAAACCCCGTACGAACATGTTCATCGCCTAATTCCTTGATGATTTCAGTTCCCGATGCGGGTCTGTTACCGAGATACGCTCTGCAGCCGGTGAGACTCAAAAACTCTTCAAGCAACGATTCCGGGAATCCCCGAGGGTAAACAGGGAATGCTTGCTCGGTAACTACTCCCGCGAGTTCCCAATGACCCGTCGTACTATCCTTTCCTTTGGAACGCTCCAGCATCTTTCCGAAACAACCTTCTGCTTGGTTGGCTTCCGGCACGCCGTCGATGGCGTTAATGTTTCCAAGTCCGAGACGTTGAAGATTCGGAAGCGCCAACCCGCCAACCGCTCGCGCGGTGTTCGCGATCGTGTTCGTACCCATGTCGCCATACGCGTCGGCATCGGGAAGCGCCCCGATGCCCACACCGTCCAGCACGATGCATATGAGTTTGCCGTATGTCAACAGCTACTGAGAGAGGCGTTCGGGAAGAAGGCGAACGTTATCCGTAGATCTCTTTTTCATTACACTTACAGACCTGGACAAGCTGCCTGTTGAAGCGATAGGATCCATGCGCCGACCGCATGGACTGCACATACAGCGTCGGAACTTTCACCGATCCACACTTGGTACACTTGACACCCTTCTCGGTCATTCCTTTTCTTGCTTTCTCTGCAAAATCCTGCTGCTTTGCCATGGAAACTCCTTAGCTTCAGATAATTTTCATTGTAGAGTACTAAAACACTCGCACCATGTTGCCACCTGCCTCGACAGCTTTCCTTAGCACTTGCGTGGTATTCCCCAGCAACTCGACGTCGCCTGTTTCTTCCTTTGCGCCGCAGACTCCGACGCTGATCGTGACGGAAAAACTCTTTTGATCGATGTTGATAATATTGCTGGCGATGTTCTTGCGGAGCTTTTCCGACCATAAGTAGGCTTCATTCGCCGTTGTTTGGACCAGCAGGATAGCAAACTGGTTGAAATCATACCGTCCAACCAAGTCGTAGGGACGAATGAAGGATCTGATGATGCGTCCAATGTTCTGGAGAGCAAAATCGAAGCCCTCCTTACCATAGTGGCCAAGAAGGTCGTTCATGGAGTCGATGGAAATCATCACGAGCGAGAGCTCGGCGGAAAAATCATTCGCCCGCTGTACTTCCTCGTTCATACGGGTCATAAAATATTTTCTCGATGCGACGCCGGTGGTTTCATCCATCGAAATGTAGTTGTTCACGACCTCGGAGAGGCTCAAAATTTCTAACGCCCATGACGATGTGTCGACCAATTTTTGTACCAGCTTTGCATCCGACTCGGAATACGACTTCGCATCTTTGCTCTCGACCACCAGCACACCATAGCAGCGATTCACCGAATTGACCGGCAGTAACATGAGCGCACCGTTCGAATCCACCCGCTCCGCTTTATAAAAGCGTGGCAGGCCGTTGCTGTCAAAGCGTTCGAAAATTCTCGGGACGCTCGTCTGCAGCACGACACCCGTCAGACTGTGTTGCGGGTCGATTTCCTGGCTCATGGCAACGTACGGATCGTTCATTCGATTCATCGCGTACTGGACAACCCACGCTTTGCGGCCTTCATCATACAACACGGTCGTGATATAGTCCCACGAAACAAGGCGAGAGGTCTCTTCCGAGAGCGTTCGAACGATATTGTAAATCCCAAAGTCTAACTTGAGCTGGTCGTGCATTCGCGTAATAGAGCGCAAAACCTCAGAATCCAGCAACAAATCGTACTTATCCGTATAGCTCTTGATGAGCGCAGAGATCAATTTGGTGAAATGACCAAGAACTGTCAGCGTTTCAGTTCCAAAGGCATCTTCAACCAAGCTGTCCAGCACCAGTGCGGCTACCGGCTCGCCGGATTTGCCGCCGACTTTCGGATAAAAGACCGGCACGCCGACAAATGCTTTGACCGGCTCCACGCCTTCGTAATAGCCGAGCATTTCAAGCTGCCCGGCGATGTTTACACGACCGAGTATCTGCGGTTTTCCCGTTTCAGCAATTTGGCTAATCACATCCGTCCCGAGCTCCCGTCGGCGATGTGCCATGAACTTGTCGCTGTCGGACACTGAGTTCTCCAGCACCATCTGGTTTTTGTCCCTATTAATCCAGAAAAAAGCAACGGTATGCGCAAAGTTAGCTTCTTTGACTGTCGTCAATACTTTCTTCATCAAGTAGCTGAACTCGGATTTCGGCCCTGCTTCCCGGTTGAACACCTCCTCCTCGACATCGCAAAAGTCCGAAAGCTGAAACGTGTATTCCTTGGATGATACCGCGGCGGAACTCACGCCTGCGATTTTCCGAACTGGTTCAACAGGAATTCCGATTGTTTCAGCAAATTCAATGCGGTAACTTTTGCCCTCAGGCTGAAAATCGTCGAAAACGATTTTTTTCATTTCGGGGACTTCCTCCTCTTTGATCCGAGAAGAGTGGGGCATCTCCGCTTCGTGCTCCTCCGCTTGAGAACGCCGGAACGTTACTGCCACGTATGCGAGTAAAGCGCCAGAAAGCAAGAACGAGGCCACCGATGCCGTTGCCAATCCAACAATAAATAAAATGACGCCCGCGAGGACAGCCAGTTCCTGGCTTAACGAGAGAGCGCTAAACCATGAACGAACTGTCGTAAGAGCGCGGGCGTCAATCATCGAACGCTGCTTTTGTATTGGGAGCCCTCAAATTGTTTGATAAGCTACCCAAATAGTGCTCGAAAGTCAAGGTAAAACGCTGTCTTTTTGACTTGCATGGAAGTGAAGTCGGCGGGATTGAGATTACACGCGCCGCCAAAATGTCCCAACGCGTATCCTTTCGTCTTGCAGCAGTAGCTTTTTTTCCCTACTTTTTCAAAAAATCATATGCATTTGACGTTCATTCTCGCGTCCTACCTCCGATGAAAGCAGTCATCATGGCGGGTGGTTTCGGCACCCGACTGCGGCCGCTCACCTGCAACATTCCCAAGCCGATGGTACCCATGGTCAACCGTCCGATAATGGAACACATTGTCGGCCTTTTGAAGGACCATGGCATTACTGATCAGATCGTTACACTCTTCTACCAGCCGGAGAACATCACCAATTATTTCGGCAATGGCAGCAACTTCGGTGTGACGATGAACTATCGCAAAACAGAAGCGGATTTTGGGACGGCGGGAAGCGTGCATAACGCAAAGGATTTTCTCGACCAGCGGTTCCTGGTGATCAGCGGCGATGTTCTTACCGACTTCGACCTCTCTGCAGCAATGAAATTTCACGAGTCGAAACGAGCGAAGGCTACCGTTCTGCTGACACGCGTTTCTAACCCGCTGCAATTCGGCGTTGTACTGACACGTGATGACGGCAAGATTACGCGCTTCCTCGAAAAGCCATCGTGGGGTGAAGTGTTCAGCGACACCATCAACACGGGCATCTATATTCTAGAGCCGCAAGTTCTTGATCTGATCCCGAAAGGTGAAGAATTTGATTTCAGCAAAAACCTTTTTCCTCTTCTGCTCGAACATGATGTAGACCTCTACGGGTACATTGCGGAAGGTTACTGGCGCGACATCGGAAACTTGAGCGAGTATCAAGATGCACACCTCGATGCTTTGCGCGGGACGGTGCATGTCCATTTCGCCGGCACAAAAAACAAGAACGTATACTCAGGCGAGAATTGCAGAGTAGAAACTGATGCAAAAAACCTTTCCGGCACTGTGGTGATTGGCAGGAATTCCAGAATCCACCGTGATGCTGTGATTGTCAATTCCGTCATCGGCAACGACTGCGAAATTCTGCCGGGAGCCGTGATTCGCAATTCCGTGATCTGGGATGGAACACAAGTAGGAACCCGCACGGAGGTCTCGTCGTCGGTCATTGGAACGAAGTGTATTGTGGGCGACGAGGTCGTGATTCACGACAACGTCTTCATGAGCGACCAGTGCATCATCGGCAAACGGAGCCAGCTCCTCTCCAATATCAAACTCTGGCCGGAAAAAGTGGTGGAAGAGGGATCGACGGTCACGCGCAGTCTCGTCTGGGAAGACCGCTGGTTGCGCGAGCTCTTCGCCGAGGCGCGTGTCTCGGGCATCTCCAATATTGAGATGAACCCTGAATTCGGAGCGAAGTTAGGGGCGGCCTTCGGTGCGTTCGTCGGTGCCGGCTCCACGGTCGTCACCAGTCGGGACGCTGACAACGTCTCCCGCATGATCAACCGCGCCGTGATGTGCGGCTTGATGTCCGCCGGCATCAATTGCAGTGACCTTCGTACATCGTCCATCCCGATTCTGCGTCACGAGCTCAAGACTGGAAAAGAGAAGGGCGGCATTCACGTACGCCGTTCGCCCTACTACAAGAATTACACGGACATTGTCTTCTTCGATACCGACGGCAAAGACCTCCCGACGAGCAAGACGAAATCCGTCGAGCGGTTATTCTTTGGAGAGGATTTTATCCGTGCAGACCACGACAAGGTTGGCTCCCTCTCGTTTCCCGAACGCACCACAGAAAGTTATATTGAACGGTTCCTGGCGACCATCAACGTGCAGGCAATCCGCTCCTCGAATCTGCGCGTAGTCATCGACTATTCCAATGGCGTCGCCTCCACCATTTTCCCGTATATCCTTGGAAAATTGAACGTTCAGGTCGTCGCCCTCCATGCTTACTTGGATAACACCCGGCTGACTCGCTCCGAAGAAGAAGTCTCACAATCTCTCAAAGAACTCGCGTACGTCGTGACCTCGCTGAAGTACGATCTCGGATGTATGCTCAACGCCGGCGCGGAACGGATCTTTGCCGTGGATGAGCACGGCTGCAGTATTGAGAATGACAGAATGCTCGCCCTCATGACGAAGTTCGTCGCGCTGGCGAATCCCGACGTCAGGAAAATCGCCGTGCCTATTTCAGCATCGGGTGAAATCGAATTCATCGCGGAACAACTTCATCTGCAGGTCCTCAGGACGAGGGATAGTCACCTTGCACTGATGGACGCCGCCTCCGACAAAGAGTATAAATTTGTCGGAGGCACGAAAGGCGGCTTCATCTTTAACGAATTTCTCTTCGCATCGGACGGCATGTACTCGCTCGCCAAGCTACTGGAATGCATGGCGATCACCAAAAAGCGACTCGGGGAGCTCGACAAAGAGACTCCGCACTTGCATTTTGTCAAAAAAACTGTTCCTTGTGCTTGGCACGCGAAAGGACGAGTGATGCGGCGACTGATGAAAGATTCCGAGCTCGGGCGACGCGATCTGGTAGAAGGGGTTAAGCTCTATCCCCAGAATACCGGCCGACACACGACGGTCTTTTTGAATCCCGATCGCACGCGGCCCATATTCCACATTCATGTGGAATCCGAAGAAGTCGCCGTTGCTCAACAACTCGCCAAGGAGTACGAAACAAAAATATTGCGCTGGATAGAAGCAGACTGACCTGCAACTGTGCTGGCGTTACCTGGAGAGAAAATGAAAATCACGGATATCCTGAACGAAAGCGTCGTGCGCGTCAATCTGCCCGGCGCCTCGAAAGTGGAAATTATCGACGCGATGATCGACCTTGCCGGGAGCCAGGAGAAAGTGCTCGATAAGGAAAAGATGCGCGAGGCAATTCTCGAGCGCGAGAAAATCATGTCTACCGGCGTCGGGTCAGGGTTCGCGATCCCGCACGGAAAAACGGATGCCGTCAGCGATATCATCGGCGCGTTCGCCATCACCTCGCAGCCGATCGATTACCAGTCGCTGGACGACCAGCCAGTGCGCATCGTCTTTTTGTTGGTCGGACGAGACAACATGGTGGGACCGCATATCAAACTGCTCAGCCGGATTTCGCGCCTCATGAACAAAGAAGAATTCCGGAATCGCTTGCTTGAGGCGAATTCTGCGCAGGAGATCCTCGAGATCTTTCGCCAAGAAGAGGCATCCTATTTCGAAGTCTAACGTCGGTCGGCGCGTAGTTCTTTCCTCAAGATCATGGCTCCGGTTCCCGGGAGCTTCTCAGACCAATCATCATCTCATTTCTGTTGACTGTAGAAGAGCTCGCCCTTGAAGTATAAGTCGATCAAAGGCACAAAAGACATCCTCCCCGGCGAAGTTGAGCTCTGGCAGCACGTCGAGCGTGTCATTCATCGCGTGATGAAGGACTTCAACTACCGCGAGATTCGCACCCCAATCTTTGAAAGCACCGGCCTCTTCGCTCGCAGCATCGGCGAGTTGACGGACATCGTCAGCAAAGAAATGTACACGTTTACCGACCGGAGCGATGAAAGCGTGACGCTGAGGCCCGAAGGAACTGCTTCGACGCTCCGGGCGTACATCCAGAATAACCTCGGTGAGCAATCGCCGCTCACGAAGGTCTACTACCTCGGGCCGATGTTTCGCCAGGAACGCCCGCAGGCCGGTCGGCTGCGGCAGTTTCATCAGTTCGGCGCCGAGGCGATCGGATCACGATCACCGCACCTCGACGTCGAAATGATCGTGCTGGCGTTGGAGATTTATCGCACACTCGGCATCGATCAATTCGAGCTGAAGATCAACTCCGTCGGCTGCGAGAAATGCCGCCCGAAGTACAAAGAGCTGCTGCTATCACAGCTAACGAAGATTCAGGACAAGCTTTCGCCCGAGAGCCAGAATCGTGTCAGGCAAAACCCCCTCCGTGTGCTCGATTCGAAAGACGACGACGATAAGGCGCTAACCAGGAATGTCCCGCTGATGAAAGACCATCTCTGTGAGGAATGCAGCCATCACTTCGCGGCAGTTCAAAACCTTCTCGATGGCCTCAAGGTCTCCTATGACGTCGATGGCCGTCTTGTGCGCGGCCTGGACTACTACACGAAGACCGCTTTCGAAATCACGAGCGCCGCACTGGGCGCACAAGATGCGCTGGCAGGAGGCGGGCGATACGATTTGTTGGTCGAAGAATTAGGAGGAGAATCGACACCGGGAGTTGGATTCGCGGCCGGCATCGAACGGCTGCTCGTGGTGCTGGAAAAAAGCGGCAAGGCTCCGAGCGACGAGAGCGGGCCAGCGCTGTTCTTCGTGACGCTCGATGACGCCGCGCGTTCGTGGGCATTTGTGGAAGCCTGCAATCTCCGCGCAAAAGGTATTTCGGTCGAGCTCGACTATCTCGGCCGAAGCGTCAAAGCACAAATGCGTGAAGCCAATCGACAGCGAGCGCGGTATGTCATCGTGATCGGCGAGAATGAATTGAAGAGCGGCATGGCAAGGCTGAAAGACATGCAGGGCGGGAACGAAGCAGACGTCCCCTTGAAGAAGATTCTCGATTCGATGCGGAGCTGATGCCGAAGAAAACAAGAGAGCCGGAATACGTTCTGCGCATCTTCCATCACCTGGACGAACGCATGAACGCGAAGGGCGTTGTCTTTGCGGTCGAAACTGTAAACGTGTTCACCAATTTCCGGTACGAAGTGCTGCTCGAAGACAGGCGAGCGGAGAATGAAATCACACTCAAAATTCTTGGACTCCATACCCCCGCAATGCTGATGCCGGGAAAAGGTCCGGCTGTCGGTCAGCGGGAGTATTTCAATTTAAAGGGGGAATACACGGTTCGGGTCAGCAAGATGGGAAAAGAGATCAACGAATTCCTTGTTGCGATCTCCCCCAAGAACATCACGATCAAGGACGGCCCAAACAAATCATTCATTATCGCAAAAGTAGATCCGCCCGAAGTAACAAAAGTGTAGCAGCGACACGATTCACTGTTCACTTTAAACTATTCACGGCCTTCACATGTGTCCACGACTTCTTGAAATAGGTCCCTTCACAATCTACAGCTATGGCTTGATGCTTGCCATCGGCTTCATCGTTGCGAGCTCGTTATTGACCAGGGAGCTTCTGCGGAAACGACTCGACCCCAGCCTCGGCAACAACATCACGCTGATCGCGCTCGTTGCCGGCGTCGCAGGTTCCAAGATGCTGTACCTGATCGAGCACTGGTCGGAATTTGCAGCCGATCCGGTCGGGATGGCGTTCTCGCCTTCCGGCTTAACGTTCTACGGGGGCTTCATTCTTGCAGCGCTCGCGATTTATTTCTACGTCCGCCGTAAAAAGGTCAGCTTTTTCGCAGTTGCGGACGCGGTAGCACCCGGATTGTTGCTCGGCTACGGTATTGCGCGCATCGGCTGCCACCTTGCAGGAGACGGCGATTACGGATTTCCGACTTCACTGCCGTGGGGAACAGATTACTCGAAAGGAACCTATCCACCCTCTGCCGCTTTCCGAAACTTTCCGGAGGTCGCGAGCCAATATCCAAACGGCATCGTTCCCGACAACACACTTTGCCATCCAACTCCCGTCTATGAATTCCTGCTCTGCGCGCTCTTCTTCTGGGTTCTCTGGCGCATGAGAAAAACGACAACGCCGGATGGGAAGCTGTTCATGGCATATCTCGTGCTCGCAGGACTGGAGCGGTTCTCGGTCGAATTCATTCGCCTCAATCCTCGCATTGCGCTCGGTTTGTCGGAAGCGCAAATCATTGCCGTGGGACTGATGCTCGTCGGTGCCTTTGGATGGAATTATTTCTCGAGGAAACCGCAGGAGAAGACGATTGCATGACGACGGTCGAGCTTTTCGTGCAGCCGGACTGCAAGCTATGCGATGATGCAAAAAAAATTCTGAAACGCCTGCGAAAAGAGGTTGCCTTCGAGTTGACGCAGACGCAGCTCACCGAAGACCATCCGAAATACAAAGAATATCTCGTTGCTGTTCCTGTCGTGGTCGTCAACGGCACACGAGAGCTTGCGGGCAACATGAGCGAGCAAACGCTCCGTGAAGCGCTTGGGATGGTGTACCGGCTGACGCCCTTTCTTTCTGCTGCAAAATTTCTCGAGGCGCTCGGCTTCCTTGCAGTTTTCGTCGGACTCATCAACGGTCTCCGCGGCGACATGTGGACCGATCTCTATTTCTTTCTTGCCGGCATTCTCATTTTTGTCTTTGGTCGCGTCATAGAAAAACGAGAGATGAAGCGGCAACATTTGAACGCCTTGAAAGCACCTCAAAGCAGTTGACAGCATAAAACTGTGCTGGAACGATGGCTTTCGCTTTCCATAACCCCCTCATCCCGCTCGCTCGATGCGATCGGGATACTCCCCCTTGACAAGGGGGAGAAATTTTTCTCCCCTTAATAAGGGGAGATGTCACGCAGTGACAGAGGGGCCATACTACACACAAAATGTACGACTGTCCATTTACCTGTGTCAAATGCTAACAAACATAGTGAAATGATCTTCGGCCGCCAACCGGTGCTCGAAGCGCTGAAGTCCGGAACGCCGATCGAAAAAATTCTGATTCTCTTCGGCGCAAGAGGAAGCGCTATCGAGCGAATCCGCTCGTTGGCAAAACAGCGGGGCATTCCCGTTACCGAAGCAAACAAGCAGCGCTTCCGTGAGCTGGCCCCGTCCCGCTTTGCGGGATCGGAGCAGGCGGATGATTCAACGACGCAGGGTGTCGTTGCGATCCTCTCCACAAAGGCATACGCGGAGATCGATGAGCTTCTGAACATTGCAAAAGAGAAGAACGAGCCGCCGTTCCTCCTGATCCTCGACGAGCTCGAAGACCCGCATAATGTTGGAGCACTGATCCGGACGGCGGAATGCGCGGGAGTTCACGGCGTGATCATGGCAAAGCATCATTCTCCTTCTGTCGGTCACACGATTGCTAAAACTTCTGCCGGCGCGTCGCTCCACATGCCCCTTGCAAAAGTCTCGAACATTGCCCAGACTCTTGATGAGCTGAAACAGGATGGACTCTGGATTATCGGCGCGGCGATGGAAAGCGACCGCACATATTTCGAAGCCGACTATAAGGGCCCGATTGCTATCGTGGTGGGCAATGAAGGCCGCGGGATACGACGGCTTGTCAAAGAGAAGTGCGATTTCCTGGTGAGGATTCCGCTCTACGGTAAGATCGAATCGCTGAACGCGTCTGTGGCAGGAGCGTTGGTGTTGTTTGAAGCGGCGAGGAGGAGACATGAAAGGCAGAATGAAGGAGTTAGGAGTTAGAATTGTTGCGCTGAATTCTCTTGACGTTGCTTTTCCCTGAAATCGTTCTATATTTGCACGTCACGGAAGGAAATGACCACCATCCGACAATACAGAATAGATGCAGTTACAAACCCGCAGGCTCGCTCAACGACGAGTAGCGGGTTTTTTTATTTGTTGGTGCGAATGCAGTGGAGAAACTTGCCGCCGACTTGAGGGCGGAGTTTACCGAGCAGAAGGGTTTTTCCCCGCAGAACTTGTGGTTCATGCGTCAGCTTTATGATGCGTTTCATGGACACCCAAAACTCTTATGCAGGCGGTGAAACGTAACCATGATCGGTTCCCGGAGGATTTCATGTTCCCTTTCACGCGAGGAGAGATTCTGAGGATATCACAGTTTGTGACACCCTTGAAGTACTCAAAGAATTGAATGTAAGATAACTTATGACCAAGAAATTCAGCGCCATCGTACCGGATGTCATAGAGCGAAAGATTCTGATGATTCGCGGGCAGAAGGTTCTCTTGAGTATGGACTTGGCGAAGCTCTACGACGTTGAACACAAAGTGCTTATGCAGGCAGTGCGCAGGAATCTTCAGCGGTTTCCCGGCGACTTCATGTTTCAGCTTACGAAGGGTGAATTCGCAATCTTGAAGTCACAATTTGTTACTTCAAGTGGCGCAACGCGCCATGGCGCCAAAAGCGCTCATTGGGGAGGTATCAGAAAGCTTCCATACGCATTTACCGAGCAGGGCGTTGCCATGCTTTCCGGTGTTCTCAAGAGCAAGCGTGCGGTCGTGGTCAATGTCGAGATCATGCGCGCGTTCGTGCGGCTCCGTGAGATACTCTCCACGCACAAGGACCTTGCCCGCAAGCTAGAGGATCTTGAGAAGAAGTACGACGCGCAGTTTCGTGTTGTGTTCGAAGCGATACGAAAGCTGATGACTCCGCCCGAGCCACCGAAGAAACGCATTGGCTTCCGAGTTGAGGAGCCGAAAGCAACCTACAAAGCTAAGCGTACATGACGAGCGGCGCCTGACCAACCATCGCCTACCGCCATTGCATTTCGTTAAAATGCGCATATATTATTCCCACTAGAGACACCACCGTCCCCATCCTAGGCAATTCTCATGAACCAAACCAAATACGGCCATCCTATTGAGTTCTGGAATAGAGCTAAAGAGGAAACCAAGTCGATTCTCATCGACCACGCAAGACGCAGGCAGATGATCCCCTACTCAAACCTCGTTGAGCGAATTCACTCGATTCATCTGGAACCAAACGACTATGCTCTTGCGTCTTTGTTGGGCGAAGTCTCGACGGAGGAGGACGAAGCGGGAAGAGGATTACTGACTGTTCTTGTTGTGCATAAGACAGGAGATTACAAACCCGGACCAGGTTTTTTCGAACTCGCAAAAGAACGGGGAAGGAATGTTAAAGATATTGACAAGACATGGGTGGAAGAGATGACAAGAGTAATTGATCATTGGTCAAAGCACTAAGGAAATCATGGCAAAAAAGAAAACAAACGAAACCGAGCAACCTCTCGAAAAGAAACTCTGGTCTGCGGCGGATAAGCTTCGCAAAAACATGGACGCCGCCGAGTACAAGCACATCGTGCTCGGACTCATCTTCCTGAAATACATCTCCGATGCATTCGAGGAACTTCATCAGAAGCTTATCGAAGGCAAAGGCGAGTACGAGGGAGCCAACCCCGAGGACAAGAACGAGTACACTGCTGAGAAAGTCTTCTACGTGCCTCCTTCTGCCCGGTGGAAATGGCTTCAAGGACGTGCCAAGCTTCCTACCATTGGCAAAGATGTGGACGATGCGATGCTTGCCATTGAAAAGGACAATCCCTCGCTGAAGGGTGTGCTTCCCATTGTCTTCGCACAGGAAAAACTCGACAAGCAATCGATTGGCGGACTGATTGACATGTTCGCCACTGCCACTATCGGCACCAAAGAAGCACAAGCGAAGGACGTACTTGGTAAAGTGTATGAATACTTCCTCGGACAGTTTGCGCTTGCCGAAGGGAAGAAAGGCGGACAGTTCTATACGCCTGCCCATGTTGTTCGCTTGTTGGTGGAAATGATCGAGCCGTATGAAGGTCGCGTATTCGACCCGTGCTGCG
>CAYJSZ010000026.1:4175-24555 GCA_964372545.1 uncultured Ignavibacteriaceae bacterium | reverse complement strand
TAGAAGCTTGGCTGAAAAGTGGATACTATTACTCGGGTGGCACGGTCCATACCGTGCCACGAGCCATGTTGTGAAGGTGTTTCGGTCACGGAGTCCTGCCCACCTTGAACTCGCTCTCGCTGTGGTAGGCGGGGGTCCGTGACCGCCGAATGTGGGACTTTTCGTTCGGATCTCTAGGATTTTTTGAGATAGTTTCTAGTCTCGAAGGGGTGGGATTGGCAGATCGGTTCGACCTTTTTCCCACGGGAGATGGAGTTGCACCGCTTCGCGCCTGACTATCTCGTTCTTATCCTTCGACAATCCCAAATGCCGCTTCAGCACCTCGACATCATACCCAAACGGAAAGAGAAGTGTTTCGATGGCCTTCAGAGCGAACTCGGTGTATTGCTCCGTGTCGTATCCATCTTCGAACGCGTACAGTGCCAGCGGCTTTGCCTTCTCCGGCTTTCTTTTTCCCGACTGATCGAGAATGATGAACTCGATCGACTCGCCGGGCGAGAGGTGCACTCCCATCTCTTTCACCAGCTTCGCAACCACGGCGCTGACGCTGTTGTTCGTGTACTCGTCCGCTTCTTTGGTGATGTGACGCCGGAGAACGAGGTCGAGTGGATTCACGCGGCCTGTCTGCAGCATGGCAATGTAGCCACGTGCGATTTCGAGCAATTCCGGCACCATAGTCTGGAGCTCGTCCGCGTTGCGCGCAGCGGCCATCCGATCCAGCAACGAGCCCTGAAGCTGCTTGATGAATTTCGGCACGTCGCGCCGCCTCGTTTCAATGCCGCGGATTTTGATCTCCCCGTGCCGGTACCAGCCGACGTAGCGATTGGCCGTGGTGATGACCGGATCCTGCTTGGAGGCGGGAAAGAGAATCCAGTTGTAGATGCCTTCGAGCGAAATATCGATGCCGGTACGCCCGGCAATATCCCTGCACAGTTGCTGATAGTCTTGTTCGGTCGCTCCTTCCTTCTTCAGCCAAACGCAGTCGATGATCGCGTGCAAGAGCCGGTAGCCGCGACCCTCTGCAACCTCCTTCGCAGTCAGAATCGCGTCGCGCGAAAACGCGTTGACGGCTTCGTGCGCTTCAATCCTGCCGAACCGCGCGTTCTTGTATCCCAGGTAGCCGAAGCAGCTCACGAGCATCCACTTCAACGCGTGTTGTCGCCGGTCGTAGCTTTGCGCGCGCGTGTCGTCGTTCCCCTTTAATTCCTTTTTCATTTTCTTGTAGTACGCGCGCTTCTTCACCACCGCCCGGAGCGTCGCGGGAATTATCCCCTCCCGCTTCTCGCAAATGGTGTAGCCCAGCTCCGGCACGACGGTATTGTGGCAGCAGCGGCAGTTCACTGTTTCGGGCGAGACGTTCCGCTCCACCATGATAGTCGGATACATCGACACAAAGTCTAACTCTGCAACGTTCTCATGATACCCTAACGGCGGGTTAAACATCAGCCCTCCGCGATCCGCCAGCAGCAACGTTGCTGCCGATTTAAAATCCTCCGGCTCGCGCTTCTTCGACGGAATAAGATAGTCATGGCCGTACGCCCACGAGAGCTGCATGGATGACATCGAGGTGCCGATGCTTGCGCGCGCCTGCCGCTGGACGGGAATCTGCGTTAGTCGGGCAAGCTCGAAGACGCCGTCAAGGTCCGCCTCGGTCATGGTGAACGAATTCTCATCGTCGAGATGCCAGCGGCCGGCAAGCTCAAACGCGCCGTCTTTGTGGACGATCTTGCCGTATTGGAAGAAACTCGATTCCTTCGTCGTGACGTAGCTCCCCCGTTCGTCGCGGTTCAGGGGCAGCGGAACGTTGTATTTCTCCGCCAATCCAACCAGTTTCGGCAAGAGGATGGAGTCGCCGTACTCGGTCAGAACGATGTCCGGATCGCAGCGATGCAGGTGCCAGGCAAGCGCTTCAAGCACTTCCGTGGGGGTCTCCTGGCCGAGAAGGTAGGATTTCCCTTCGTAGGCTACTTCGAGCTGCAGATGCGTCTGATATTTCGGCGGCACCACGTCGTTGGCGTTGCGTAAGCCCAGAATTGAAAGCGGTGGGATTGCATAATCATAAGCTCCGCTCGAATCGTGGAGCGTCCAGCGGGCAAGCTGGCCGTGCTCGTCAATTTCATACTCGCCGAATGCAAGCGGGAAGAGCTTCGTTTCGTACAGGAACAACTGCGCTGGCAGAAGGTCCGAGTTAAAAAAGGCGAAATGGGGAAAGAACCGCTCGAAGTACCGAACGACCTTTCTGAAACTCAGCGGCTCGTGCACGCGCACTTCGAGCACGTTCCGCTCCTCGTTCGAGTAGAGTTCCCGTTTTCTGGCAGGCCGGAGAGAAACGCTTGCGGGAGACCGTCGGGCAAGCTGCTCGGCACGCCGTCGTTCCGAGTCGTTGAGGTCGAGAAAAAACGAAGGCTGAAACGGGTGGGCGCATCGATGTTTCCTGCCGCTTTGATCGATCAGCCAGATGGTTGTGCCCGCGGCTGAAGGATACTGGTCGAAGAGCCAGCCGGTAATCTGATTCCGCATGGCTATCCGGGTCGATCCTCATGAATCAACTGCTTTTCAACATGCGTCAGCCGGTCGCGTAGTTGTCTGATGAGCTTTCCCTGTTCAACAACAATAGACATCATGATACTCTCGAACGGAATCGTCCGCATGGCATAGAAGTTTTCTGCCAGGTGGAGTTTTGCGGCGCGGAAGATCTCGTCGAATAACTCCTGGTCTTCTTTTCGCAGGCCCCGCCGGTACTTCGACCAGCTTGTAAGCTCGTTATCGATGATGTTTGTAAACGTCGGTACGGTGCGGCCCATATTGTGTGTCCCTCCTCGGTGCAACGAGTCGTGTGTGGTGTTCTAGTAACAAGCTTGGATTTCCCGTTTGGTCGAAACTGAGTCGATACACTTGATCCATGCCGCTCTTGAGCGTTGCAAAAAGTCGGTTGCGTTCTTTCGGTTGAATTGTTCGGTCGATACAGGCGAGCAAGAGCGAGGTGCCGTTGGACTTGAGTTCATGGAATGCTGCAAACAACCGCTTGAGAATCTGCTGAACTTCATGCAGCGGCGCTTGCTCATCGTAGAACGTATCGAGTAATCCAAAAATCAGTGCTGTGCTGGAATGGATCCGATGCAGGAAAGCTGGCAGCTTCTGAGTTATCGCCGCCTCCAGTTGGTAGCAGGTGAAGCCGCGGGAGATAAAGATGCGTTGCAAGAAGTCGTCGGGATCGATCTTGCGCTCGCGGGCGAAGCGTGAAAGAAGATGGACGTTGAACTGGTTGCCCCCGTCGACGACGGCGAGAGAAGCTCCACGCGCCATGGCGTGCGCCGCCATCAGCAAGGAAACGAGAAACACCGATTCGTCGCCGTAGAGAAGACAGACTTTGCCGGGCGGCCGGTCAAACGTGCTGGCAAACTGCTCAACCTGAAGAGCTTGTGCAGACCGAAGCAGCGCCTGCGTCTTGTCTGAGCGTTCCTCGTCGGCAACTCGATGAAGTAACCCGGAATGAGTCATGGCGTCGATTGCTCTCTTGGTTCTATCGCTTATAAAAAGGAGGCTGCGGGAGACAATACGACAAATTTGTCCATTAGTCAAATAAAAATCAGACAAATATGTTGCAATGCGCGGTCCGCTATACGACGGAGTCCATGCTGTAATCGCTTACGCTGAGGTGGGTTATGCCGATGGGTTGCGCGGTTGGGCGTTCCAGAAGCCAACTGCCAGCAACAGCCACCCAACAAGAAAGGCGAGACCGCCGAACGGCGTCACAACACCGAGCCAGCGTGATTCGGTCAATGCCAGCGCGTAGAGGCTGCCGGAGAAGAGAAGAATGCCGGCGACGAACGACCAGGCGGCTTTTGAAAAGATGGTATGGGAATATTTTTCGAATGCCCAGCCCGCGACAACGAGCGCGAACGAGTGATACATCTGGTAACGCACGCCGGTTTCGAAGATGGCAAGCATTTCAGAAGAGAGAGACGACTTCAGCGAGTGAGCACCGAAAGCTCCGAGCGCAACGCCGAGGAGGGCGCTCAGCGAACCGAGGATGTAGAATGTATTCTTCATGATTGTCCGATGATTGCAATGATTCGAAGGGGTCCGCCGCTTCCGCCTTTGATCTTCATTGGCAGGGCAATGATAGTAAAGCCTTTCTCGGGAAGCTGGTCGAGGTTAGCGACATTTTCGAACGCGGGGACATTGTTGCTGTAGAGCATCACGTGACTCTCGAAGCGGGTCGATTGTCCATAGTCGATGCTCGGCGTATCGAGCCCGATGGCTTTGATCTTCCGTTGCTCAACGATCCACTTCGCGGCGTCGGGATGAAGTCCGGGAAAATGGAGTTTCTTGACCGCCGAGTCACCGCGCTCAGCCGTACCCATGTACTGCACACGATCCGGCCAGAACTTGCCGAAGCCGGTTCGCAGCAACACGATGGTTCCGTCCGGAATCTTTCCGTTCTTCATCTCCCAGTTGTGGAAATCTTCGACAGACACAAGATAATCGCGATCCGCAGAACATCTCTCCGACACATCAATGACGATGGCCGGTCCGATGAGCTGGTCGACTGGAATCTGATCCACCGTCATTTTCCCTTGAGCGAAATGAATCGGTGCGTCGATGTGGGTGCCGCCGTGCTCGGGAGTCCAGAAACGGTTCGCCGTGTAAAAGAATCCGGCAGGAGTTACTCCCTCAAACCCTTTTTCAAAGACGAATCCTTTCTCGGTAGGCCAATAAATGGTTGTTGAATCATACGCGTACGACAGGTCGACGATTTTTCCTGAATAGGGTTGGGATTGCTTTGAACAGGAAATCATCAACACCGAGCAAAGAAAAAGAAGTGCTTCAATAGTTCGCATGGTTGTCTTCTTTAATCTATGAAATTTTCGCGTGCGCTAATCGCCTCGAATTGACAATAATAAATAGACTGCTCGCCACCATGGCAAGCGCGGCAACGATCGGCTGCAGCAATCCTGCAACTGCAAGCGCGATGCCCACCGCATTGTACGCAAACGCCCAGAAGAGATTCCAGCGAATCGTGCCGAGCGTTCTGCGTGCAAACCGAATAAGCCATGGAATCTTTTCAAGATGATCTCCAATGATGGTTACGTGCGCGCTCTCTTTGGCGATGTCGGTTGCTGAGCTGAGGGTGATGCCGACATCGGCGGCCGCGAGCGACGGCGCATCGTTGATCCCATCGCCCACCATGAGGACGATGCCCCGGGACTTGAGTGATAGCAGGACCGCAAGCTTCTCGCCGGGCATCAGTTTGCCGTGGGCGCGATGAATCGAAGCTTCTTGGGCAGCGCGTTGCGTCACTGCTTCGGAATCTCCGGACAAGAGCACCGCCTCGATCCCTTCTTTGTGAAGCTGTCGAACAACCTCCAGCGCGCTCTTACGCAGCGTCTCCCGTAACGTTACCGACCCCTGAATCGCGCCATCCCAACCGGCATACACCGTTGTCCCGTTTTCGTGTGCCGATCCGTTTGTTTGCCCCGACTCCTGCGGGAAAAGACCTCTCACGCCCGCAACGACTTCCTGCCATGTGCCGTTCAGCTGCACCTCGCCTCTGATTCCTTGTCCCGGGATGGTCGATACATTCTGCGCGCGGGTAAAACGTACGGAATTCCCCCGGGCATACTCTACAATGGCTTTTCCAAGCGGGTGCTCGGAATTGTTCTCGAGCGAGGCAATAACGGAGAGAAACTCTTGTCTGTCGATCTGTGTGTGAACGTTCTCGACCGAGAGTTTTCCTGTCGTCAGCGTGCCGGTCTTGTCGAACACGATCACCGTTGTTGCGGCGAGCTTTTCAAAAACGTCCGTCGAACGAACCAGCAGTCCTTGCTCCGCCGCCCGGCCGAGCGCAATGGTGCTCGCCAGCGGCGTCCCGATGCCCAGTGCACACGGACAAGCTACAACCAGCACCGTGAGCGCGTGAAGGATGGCAACATCCACCGAGGCAACGAACAGCCAGCCGACAAAGGTGAGAAGCGCGAGGCCGATCACCGCCGGAATAAACCTCGCCGAGAGTTTGTCCACGTACTGCTGCATGGGCGAACGCGTCCTCTGCGCTTCTTCCATCAGTCGTAGCACGTGGGCATACGCGGTATCGTTCTGCGAAGCGAGGACCGTTGCCGTACACGCGCCGTCGATGTTGACCGTTGCAGCATACACGACATCTCCCGCCATTTTGTACGCGGCGTTTGATTCTCCTGTCAGAACGGCCTCGTTTACGCTCGTTGCCCCTTCCACGAGTCTCGCATCGAGCGGTATGCGTTCTCCCGGCAGGACTTTGATTGTTTCTCCGGTCTGCACGAGCTCGGCCGGCACGGTTTCTTCTTTCCCTTCGCGCACAACACGCGCTGTGTGTGGCTGCAGATCGAGAAGCTGTCGTACGGCGCTCGTCGTCTTGAGCTTTGCGTTGGCTTCAAGGTAACGGCCCGCGGTAACGAGAACCAATGTCATCGTTGCCGTGTCGAAGTACACTCCACGCCCTCCCGCGAAAATCTGGTACGTGGAAAACCCGAACGCGGCAAACGACCCCAGCGCGATCAATGCATCGATCGAAAACCGGAAGTGCCGGAGTTCGCGAAGGGCGTTCCGTGCGAACGGATAGCCGACGAACAGCATGACGGGGAGGGAGAGGACGAAAAGAAACTTCTCGAGAACTGGGACCGTCTCGGCATCGATTCCGAACGTGAACCAGTGCGGGTCGTAGAGCGCCCAGCTCAGCCCCATGATGTTCATCGACAGGAACGCTCCAAAAGCGAGACGCAGCAGAAACATTCCCGCCGCGCCCTCTTCGCCTTTCTGCCCGATGAGCGAATAGGTCATTGAGCAGCCGTAACAGCAGAAGCGAAGCTCGTGGTTCTGCTCGGGAAGCGTTATGCTGCCGGAGCTTAGAGGCAGACCGCATTGGTCGCACAACGCACCGGATGAATCCTGGGTCGTCATGAGTGATGACTGGCCGGCTCGCTGCGTGCGGGTACCAGCGGGACGATCCTTGCGTAGGCGAGCCAGCAGAGTCCGAACACGCCTATGAATCCGAGTGTGATTCCCGCTTCAACGATGCCGAGCGGTGGCGCATGTTCCGTCCACAGCGCCGGAGCGATTTCGACGAACTGGTAGAACCAGTTCGCGGTGAGGATGACCGTAGCGATGACGATGAGTGCCTGCGGCTTTTCTTTGATAGCGCGGCTGAGGAAAATCACAATCGGGAAAATGTAGAGGAGCACAATCACCGCCCACTGGAACGGCGGCCAGGGCGCGTGTGAGAAGCGTACGATGAGCCGCTCGATTTCTTCTCCCAGGTTTCCGTACCAAATAACAAGGTACTGCGACCAATAAAATCCGCCGCACAGCATGCACAGTCCCATGAGCAACCGGCTGACGTCGTAAAACTGCTTGGTTGAAACGTACTGCTGAAGATGAAAATACCTTCGCGCGAGAATGGCAACGATGATGGTGGCGGCAACCCCTGCATCGAACGCGTGCACCATGTAGAGCCAGCCGTACAGCGTGCTGTACCAATGCGGGTCGAGCGACATCACCAGATCGAACCCTGCAAACGAATAGAGAAAGCCGTACGCGACCAAAATGCCGGGGACGAGTTTCGCGAGTTTCGAGTTGCGGGTTTCGAGTTCCGAGTCATAGTCGCGCCAGTTCGCCGTGATTCGGTTAATCCACCACGAGTCGGGCGCAAGTCCGTTCTCTCTGAGCAATCCAACATCGGGACGAATGGAGATAACGACATACCGGTAACTTAAATAGGAGAGAACGAGGTAGTACGCCGTGACACGAGCGAAGAAGAAGGGCTCGTTCAGCCAGGCGGCTTTCGCTTCAACCGGCTCATCGATCCATGGCCAGAGCTCGTGTCGCCCGAGGAACGTTACAAGGAAGAGCGCTGCACTGAGCGGAATGAAGAACACGAACCCTTCGGCAACCCGACGAATCGTTTCTCCCCACCGGCCGTTCGTCAAACGGTAGGCTGCTGAGAAAACAACGCCTGCTTGTGCTATGCCACTCCAGAAGACGAAGTTGATGAGATAGGAAATCCACACACGCTGGGAGGCAAACCCCAGGATGCCGGCGAGAAGGGTCGCGATGCCGACAAGAACAAATATCCGAAACCAGAGAATGACCCGGGTTGGGCTGTCGGGCGGCGGAACGATGGGGAACTGTGCCATGAGAACTTATTTTTGCAGGGAGCGAAGATGATTGACGATCAACCATCGCTCGTGCGACTTCACCGATTCGTAGTACGGCGGCATAATGAGACGCCCGTTGCGTATAACGTAGTAGAGATAGCCGTCGGGTGAGCGTTGGTACTTGAGCGCCGTGATGTCGGGCGGCTGCTGGAATTTCGCCGCGACCGGTCCGTCCCCTTTCGCTCCGAGGCCGTGGCATGGCGAGCAGTGCGTCTCGTACAGGAATTTGCTCGAGTCGGCATTTTCAGACGTCCATTTCACGGGATTAACGAGACGCGCCGCGGACGCTGAATCCGGAATCGGCATCTCGTACCCGCGCACCGGCACGGTATTCTTCACCGGTGGCAGTGGATCTTCCAGCTTTTTATACGACGGCTGCTCGTGCATGTCCGTGCGGTAGCGGTAGTTGCCGATTTCGCCGTTGTCGTTGCTGCACGCGACGAGTACGAGTGCCAGAAGAGAAGCTGGTATATATCGCCGGTTGCTCATTCTGCCTTCTTAATTTCTACAGCGCCGAGTTTTTTCATATCCTTTTCTAACTTCTCTAATTCTTGCACGTCTCCAAAAATCTGAATCCCGTAATGATCGCCGGAAAATCGTTCATCATACTCCGCGGCCAGTCGCAATTGAGGCAAGCGCGCATTAATCAGAAATCCGACGATTGTCGCCAGCGCGCCGAAGAGAATAGTCAGAATATACGCCAGCACACCGAACGGCGGCATGGAGACCAGCGGCTTGCCCCCGACAATGAGCGGATAGTTCATGACTGAATAAATCGTCAATCCCCATCCGGTGCAAAAGCCTGTCAGCCCCCCGATGAGTGTAAAGACGCGCACGGGACTTTTGGGTCGCTGCAGCGCGCGCTCGATGTCGTGGTGCGGCACGGGACTGTAAACGAGAAAATTCTTGTGCCCCGAAGCCTGCACGTCCTTGATCCCTTTGATGAGTAAATCCATCGCGGGAAAGACTGCGAGAATATTTGGACCCTTGTACTTGCCCATATCCTTAAGACGGTGGTGGGTGATAGGTGGTAGTATGCCGCGGTCTGCCCCTATCACCTACTTCCTACCACCTGTTTCTTTGCTCATCGGCGGATCGATCTGCTCTTTCACTTCCCACATGGAAACAACGGGGAGGGTCTTCGCAAAAATCATAAACAGGAAAAAGAACCAGCAGAAACTCCCAACGACAACCCCGATCTCCGTGAACGTCAAATCCGGCAAGCCCCACATAAAGGGGATGTATTCGTGTGCGAGCGATGTGGTGATAATGACGAAGCGCTCGAAGAACATGCCGACGGTGACTGCGACGGAAACGAACGCGAGGACCCTCGTGCTGCGGCGGAATCGCCTGAACCAGAACAATTGGGGAATCAAGAGATTGCAAACGAAAAGCGTCCAGAACGCCCATTTGAAATCGCCGAACGCGCGGTAGGAAAATATCGCCTGCTCCCACGGATTGTGGCTGTACCACGCAATGAAGACCTCGATGACATAGGCAAAGCCGACTACGCTCGAGGTGAAGAGGAGGAACTTTGCAAGGCTTTCCAGGTGGTGGTCGGTAATATAGGCGTGCAGGCGGAATGCATTGCGCATCGGCATGAGAATGAGAATCACCATAGCGAGACCGGAATGGATCGCGCCCGCGACAAAGTACGGCGCGAAGATCGTGCTGTGCCAGCCGGGAACGATGCTCATGGCAAAATCCCACGACACGATGCTGTGCACGGAAACGACAAGCGGCGTAGCCAGAGCAGCAAGAAACACATACGCCGATGTGTAGTGTCGCCACTGGTTATCCGTCCCCTGCCAGCCCTGGGCAAGGAAACCGTAGAGTTTTTTCCGCCAGCCCTTTGCTTTGTCGCGGATGATAGCAACATCCGGCACCATTCCGGTCAGGAAAAAAATAGAGCTAACCGTGAGATAAGTAGTAATGGCAAAAACATCCCACACAAGCGGCGAGCGGAAGTTGGGGAAGAGCCCGCCCATTTGCGGATACGGAAGCGTCCAGTAGAACACCCAGACGCGACCCATGTGGAGCAACGGAAAGAGTCCGGCTGTTGCAAGAGCAAACAGGGTTACGGCCTCCGCGCTGCGATAGACCGACGCTCGCCACTTTACTCGGAAGAGGAAAAGAATCGCCGAGATGAGCGTGCCAGAGTGCGCGATACCGACCCAGAAGACGAATGTGGTGATATAAAGATACCATCCCACCGGATTATTTTTTCCTGCGACACCCATGCCGGTGAGAATCTGATGCAACCAGGAACCCGCCCCCCACGCGACGCCAAGCCCAAGCAGTGTGACTGCGACGTAGTACCACTTCTTCGGCCTGTTGAGCGTTTGCGTGAGGTCGAGATCGGTTTTTGCGTAAGAAAGTTCGAACGACATTGTCTGTCTACTTCTGCCTTTTCTTGATGACGTTTTTATAATACTCACACTCTCTGATCATCGGGCATTCTTCACACTTCGGGTTTGTCGGCCGACAGATCTCTCGCCCCAGAAACGAAAATGCCATCCCTGCATCGTTCCAGTACTGCTGTGGGAGGATCTCCATCAGTCGTTTCTCGAGTTTTTCCGCTTTGTCCTCTCGTGCTATTCCAATACGCGGAACCACGCGAAGGACGTGAAGATCGACAATAATTCCTTCTGCCGTTGTTCCTAATTCCCGAATGATCACGTTCGCGGATTTTCTGGCGATCCCCGGCAGTTTCACCAGTTCATCCATTGTCGTGGGAATGTTGTCGTCCTTCTTCACTATTGTTGCCGTCTCAATGAGCCACTTCGCCTTGTTGGCAAAGTTGCGTACTCCTCGCAGATGGCGATAGAGCTCTTCGACCTTCGCTTTTGCTAACGCTTCCAGAGAAGGATACCGCTCAAACAATGCCGGCGCAAGCAGGTTGACATTCCGGTCGGTCATTTGCGCCGAAAGAATTACCATGACCACAAGCTGGTAGCGATTCTTGTAATCGAGCGGATGCTGTCGGCCCTTATATTTTTTGAAGAGCGGAGGCAGCGCTTCCGCCCAGTCGATGGCCATTACGACTTGATCTCCTTCAGATAGGCCACCGCCGGCCGTGTGTTCAACTCTTCCAAGACGCGATAGCTGCGCGATCGATTCTTCTCGCGGAGCTGGTTTGCCCTGCTGTTGGGGTCCTTCAAATCTCCAAAGACGATCGCCTGCGTTGGGCACGCCTGTTGACACGCGGGCGTGATCTCGCCGTCGACAACCATCCTTCCCTCTTGCCTCGCGTTGTTCTTCCCTTCAACAATTCGCTGGATGCAGAATGTACACTTCTCCATCACGCCCTTGGTCCGAACCGTGACATCCGGATTGAGCTGCCAATTCAACGGCTCAGGCCACTCGTAATCGAACCAGTTGAAGCGGCGGACCTTGTACGGACAGTTGTTCGAGCAATACCGCGTGCCGACACACCGGTTGTACACCTGCGCGTTGAGCCCTTCCGGCGTATGGTAGGACGCGTAGACGGGGCAGACCGGCTCGCACGGCGCGTTGTCGCACTGTTGACACATCATCGGGATGAACTCCGCGTTCGGCGAGTACGGCATCGATGGGTCTTTTGGCGGATCATCGAAATAGCGCTCGATGCGAATCCATGACAGTTCTCTGCCGATCTGTACTTGCTGTTTCCCCACGACGGGCACGTTGTTCTCCGCATAGCACGCCGTGACACACGCGCTACAGCCTGTGCACTTATCGAGGTCGACAGTCATTCCCCAACGGTGGTTGGGATGTTCGTGCTCGGGATAGAGGGACGGTTGACGATGTTCCGAGTTTTGAGTTTCGCCTGCCCGCTGGTTAGGCGGGAGTTTCGAGTTGGCAAGGAGCTCCTCGACCGTTACAACTTGAATGATGTTGCTGCCGTGGAGATAATCGCTGCCGGCTACGTCGGCAAAATCGATTTTGTTGCCTTTTCGTACGATGCGCACCGGCATGCCCGACCAGTGGAGACCGCCCGACGAGGCGAGCGGAAGCTCCGGCAACACAGAATAGATGTTCGCGCCGTTCCCCTTCGCATAACGGCCGTACTCGGTGTGTCCCTGGCCGATCGGCACAGCGACCGTTCCGGGGCGAACGCCGGCGTAGACGTAGGCCGGAAGCTCGATCACACCATGATCGGTCGTCAACTGCACGATGTCTCCGCGAGCGATATCGTATTTCTTGGCGTCGTCGGGATGAATCTCCACCCAGTTCTCCCAGGTAATCTGCGTGATGGGATCCGGCAATTCCTGCAGCCACGGACGATTTGCGCCGCGCCCATCGTAATGTGCGAGCGAGGGATATGTGACGAGTACGAATTCGCTTTGTGGTGCCGGACGTTTGAATTCTCCCATCATCGCACTCAGACCGGCAGATGGGCTTGCCCATTTGAGCTGGCGCGTTGCACGAGCCGGAGGCGTTTCTCTAAACACACCGCCGTTCGCGAGTGCTTCCGTCCACCAAATATCATACTCCTGTCGGGAACCAAGCTGTCGGTGCAGGTTTCTCCACCGCACTTTCACGTACTCAAAGAACGGCTGCTCTGCATGAGAGTAGCTCGATTTCTTTGCAAGCCGATCTGTTAACCCGACCACCACGTCGCCCAGCATCTTCGTGGTCTTGAACACCGGCTGCATCGCGGGCTGCATGAGTCCGCGTACACCCTCGCTTGGTTCGTAGTCGCCCCAGCTCTCGAGTGGCGTGTGAATCGGTAGAACGAGCGAAGCCAGTACGGTTGTTTCATCCATGTAGCTCGAGAACGCAACCGTCAGCGGCACCTTTTGCATCGCCTTTGCGAAGTTGGCTGTCGGAGGAGTGGAGAACACGGGATTCGTCTCCGTGAAGAACAGCGCCGCAATTTGTCCTTGCGTCATTGCTTGAATGAAGCGAGTGAGGTCCGCGTAGGTGTTGAGCCGTCCGAGCGTGGAGGGTTGATCAAACCGCACGGTTCTTCCGATGTTGCCGCAGACGAAGTTCAGCAGGTTCACCGCGGTGAGTGTCGCGACCTCCCGATCATCACCGAGGACCGGACTTCCGCCGATCGCTAGGCCGGGTTTCGCTCCGGCAAACGTTTCGGCGAGTTTCCGGATTCGGTCCGCACTGATGCCTGTCGTCTCTGCAACCTGTCGCGGCGCGAACCCACGCGTCATCGCCAGCACTTCATTTGCATCGGCAAGCGGCATGCCTTCTGCCAATCCGGATGTGAGAATGATGTTCACCATCCCAAGAGCTAGCGCGCCTTCGGTGCCGGGCTTTGGCACGATCCATTCATCGGCGTTGGTGGCGGTCATCGAGAGACGGGGACCGATGTACACATACCGGTTGATTTTCTTGCCGTCGAATTCACGCGCCGCAGAATAATCTTTTGCGTGCCCAACGGGAGAGAGCCATGTTTCCAAAAAGTCCGCGCCGAACGAAAGAATCATCTTCGCCGACGCAAAATCGTGGGAGGGGATTTCAGAAAGACCGAAGGAGAGTTGACTCGCCTTTCGCAACGCTTCGTACGCGATTGGCTCGTAGCGCAGTCGTCGCCGTGAGCCAACTGCCGCGAGAAATTCATCAACCAGAGCATCGAGCGATCCGGTGATGTGCGGCGTCATCCATGCGATGCTCGAGCCTTTGCCTTGTTTGAGGATGGCATCGAGTTCATTCAGCAGATATTCATCTGCCTGCTGCCACGAGAGTTGTTCCCACGAGCCGTCCGGTCTTTTTCTGAGGGGATGCTGGATGCGGTCGGGATTATAGAGGCCGTGCAGCGACGCCTGACCGCGAGCACAGAGGGCGCCGCGGTTGACAGGATGGAGCGGATTGCCTTCGATCTTGACCGCCCGCCCCTCCCGCACACGCACATGAATTCCGCAGCCGGCGGGACACTCCCGGCATACGCTTGCATACCAGACCGCTTTGCCTGGTATGATCTCTTCGTCCGGGATGACGTACGGAATGAGCGACTGCGGCTTTTTCTCCACACAACCCGGCAACGCGGTCGCAACGGTAGCGCTGCCGAGGATTTTCAGAAAGTCTCTGCGCTTGAGTTCCATCTTAAAGGTCGTAGGTAATAGGTTGTAGGTAATAGGTTGTGATGGTAACTGTTACGCTTTGCTACGTTGAAGCGCTTGCTCTAGGCCTCTTAACATCCTTCCGCGCACTTCGTACCGTTGAATTAAACTTCCAAACAGTTTTTGGTCAAAATAACCTTTTCGAAAAGCCATCGTGAGATGATGCTTTGTCTCTCTCATCTCACCAAATGCCCTGTTAATCCCTTCAAGGTACATTGCAATGTGTTTATTATTCCATCCTTCTGCGATATTAGCTGGTGCCGAGTTAGAAGATCGTCGTAGTTGTGACCCCAATTCAAACATTTCATGCTTTGGAAATTTCATCGTTAGCTCATGCACTTCTATGTGTAGATAGCACAATTTCTGATAGACATCGAGATCCTCAAAGCTGTTTATTTGCTTCTTCATGCTTTCCCACTTCTTCTCTTTCCCTATGACCTATTTCCTCTCACCTACCACCTTTCAGTATGCTTTCGATCTGTTTAACGTGGTTCACATCGTGGCCGGCGAACATTTCGACCATCCGGCTGACGGTTTCTTTCCCGCGCTCCTGATGCATCCCGTAAAAGTCCCACTGCTCTTTCGGGATTGATTTGAGAAGCGCGACATTGTTCGCGCGGAGGATCTCAAAAAGCTGAAACGCTTTTTTCGGGTCGTTGTGAAGATAGCGGGCGTTTGCTTGCCAGGCATTCTGGTCGAACGCTTGGATCGGCGTTCCGTTCGCGCCAAGCACCAATCTCAATCGATAGCCGAACACAAGCTCGCTCTCCGCCAGGTGCGCGAGGATTTCCGCCACCGACCATCGATCGGATCCCGGGCGTTTCCTCAGGCTCGACTTCGTTGCTCGTTTCAGCATCCTGCCGACTTTCTTCGTCGTTGCCGAAAGAACGTTGAAATGGTCCTTGCCCTTCACGTAGCCGGTGATGCGGGCGGTGTATTGTTCTGCAGATTCAAGCATGGAAGAGTTCCGAGTTTTAAGTTTTAAGTTTTTCTATCCACAACTCGAAATCTACCCGTCTCGACGAAGTCGAGATGGATATCCCGCGATCTCACCGGTGGCATGTGTAGCAATCGATGCTCGCCTGGTTCTGCCGGTGGCAGTCGACACAAAAGGTCATGTTATTTAAGGCAAACGGCGGCTCCAGCTCCGTCATCGAGGCAACATCGCCGTGGCAGGTCTTACACTCGACACCCTTCGCGATGTGCGGATAGTGATTGAAGTACACAAAATCCGCCACGCGATTCACCCGCATCCATTGAATCGCCTGCCTGCTCTCCCACGCCTGCCGCACTTTCACGATCTCCGGCTTCGTTGCAGCCACAAGCTGATGACAGCCCATGCAGGTTTGCAGCGAGGGAATGTACGCGTGTGCGCTTCGACGTACGCCGCTGTGACAGTACTGACACGCGATCTGATACTCGCCCGCGTGTTTGGCATGGCTGAAGGCAATCGGCTGGCGCGGACCGGTTTCTTCTCGCTGACATGCTGCGACGGTCATCGAGAGAAACGCTGAAACGATAACCAGGCCGTAGAGCGAGATGATATTTCCCGTCGTTCGCATCACTTTTGCGCGACTCTGAGCGTGGAAAGCTCCGCTGCGCTCCACGGGTTTCGGACACCGAGCTTCGTTCGAATCACTTCAACATCCTCCGGCTTGACGGGCGGCGCATTATTCCCCCACGAGGAGCGAACATGTGTAAGAACCGCGGCGATCTCTTCATTCGAAAGCTTGTCCTGAAAGTGTGGCATCTTGTTGTTGAACGTTGCCCCTTTCACGGTGATGGGCCCTTCAAGGCCATAGAGCACAATGCGGATCGGCGTCTCCACGTCGGTCAACAGCCATTCCGACCCCACGAGCGGCGGATACTGTCCCGCTACACCCATCCCGGTCGCCTGATGGCACGTCTGGCACACGCCGATAAAGACCTGATCGCCCTTAACAACTTTCCTGATCGCTCCGGCGGCCGCAATCATCGGCTGCTCGGCCTCGTGCGCAACTGCCGACCACGACCCGCTGTACCGGCCCAGATAAAATCCCATCACAAACAGGAAGAACGCACTCACCGTCCAGACCCACCAGGGCGGCGGTTCGAATCCCTCCTCCGGCTCAATCTTCTCTCGTGCGACGATCCGTTGATGGATTTCATTCACATGGACATCATCGGTGTCGCGAAACTCCTGATCGTTTCTTGGTTTTTCTTTTGCCATTGCTACCGCTGTTTCGACGTGTCCGGTTTCCCCTGGGCCACGGGGTACGATCGATCAAGGCTCAGCAAATATGCTGTCAGCGCCCTTGCCTCGCGTCTCGCAACAACGACCTTTCCCTGAGGCGCGAGCGAATCCGGAAGAGTCAACACGTTCTCGTTCGGGCCCGCGCTGAGTTTTTCCTCAAACAGCCAGCGGAACGGCGGCATGATGGAGCCCGGAACGACAACGCGTGGATTGTACAGGTGAATCAAATGCCAGTCCTCGCTCGGCTGTCGAACGGCGATGTTGGTGAGGTCCGGGCCTGTTCGCATCGTGCCGAGCAAATGGGGCTTGTCGAACACATAATCGGCCGGGACCGAGGGCCGACCCCAGAAGCGCTCCTGATCGGAGCCAAATCCCTCCGGCCGCACTTGCTGGCTGTGGCAATAGAGACAGCCTTCGCGAATGTACACCGAGCGTCCGTACAGCTGTTCCTCGGTGTAGCGCTGCAATCCTTCAGGCGGCGGGATTTCTGAAATCATGAAATCCGGCACGCCGACCAGCGCGGCCCACCCGAGCAAGACCGTGGCCAGCACGCCGAAGAAAAAGAGGAATGAGCGGACGAACATCATCGCGGCGTTACTCCTGCTGTCCCCGGAGAGGCGCGGGCTCCCGGAAAAATGCCGGAGCAAACCGGCGCGGCCCCGCGTGTTTAATGATCATAAAAAACTGATACGCGAAGACGAGGTGACCCAACACCATCAACCCTCCACCGATGCTGCGGGCCCAGAGCCACGGCTTGGTGTAGTTCACTACCTCGATGAACGGCACTGCGGCGTCGTTCATCTTCACGCCCTGAAACCAGCCGCCGATGGTCAGAGCAATAACGTAGATCGCGACACCGATCGTGCTTAACCAGAAGTGCAATTTGATAAGATTGGGATAGGGCCACTCCCATCGCGCCAAACGGGGCATGATGTAGTAGATCGCTCCAAAGAGAATCATCGACGTAAACGCGTAGAGGCCTAGGTGCGCGTGGCCGACGGTGTAGTGCGTGAAGTGCGCGACCTCCTGAAATGAGCGAATCGACTCGAGTGAGCCCTGGACACTCACGGCCGTGTAACACATGGAACCGACCACGACAAAACGAAGCGTCGGGCTGTAGCGCAGCATGGCGAAATGATTGACGGTGGTGAGATGATGGTTCACGGCAACAGCCATCACCGGCACGATCATCATCACGCTGGCAACGATCGAGACGGTGATGAGCCACGTGGGAAGCGGACCGCCGACGAGATGGTGAATCCCGTTCCAGTTATAAAACAGTGCAAACGCCCAGAAGCCGAGAAGGCCGAGGTAATAGCTGTAGATCGGCCGGCCGATGACTTTGGGAATGAAGTAGTACGCTCCCGCCAGACCGATGGGTGTGAACCACGTAGCAATGGCGTTGTGGCCGTACCACCAATTCATCGCCGCTCCGACAACGCCCTGGTAGATGCCCAGGTTGGCAACAACATACAAATAGGGGAACCAGATCATCGAGGCAAGAATATACCAAAGGCTGACGTAGAGATGGTCAACGTTGCGCTTCCGGAACGTTTGGAAGATTGAAACGGCAAAGAAGAGAAACCCCGCCGCGATCAACCCGCCCGCTATTGTGGGGAATTCCAGCCACTCCATTCCCTGGTTGTAACCGGCGAGGATGGCTACCGTACCCGCCAGCACGCCGAGGTTCCAGAGCATGGCCGCGGGATAATGAAGCCATCCGAGCTGAAGCGGAATGCGGCAGAGCCGTGCGACAAGCCAGACGATCATCCCGGCTCCGGCAAGCGAGATCCAGCCGTATGTAACCGTGTTGAGGTGCGCAGGACGAATGCGGCCGAAGGTAAGTGCGGCGGTGCTTCCGAGCCAGTCGGGAAGGTTGAACTTCAGCGAGGCAACGATACCAAAGACCGAGCCGATCAGCAGCCAGGCAACTGCAGAAACAAAATACAACACAGTCGGCGTACGCGCGGAATCATCGCTGGACATGCGTTGTACCTGCTCCACAGCGGTCCGTTGTGTCCGGAATTCACTGTGTGGATCGCGCGGTTCTTTTGTCGATGCTTTCGCCATTCTTGGAGAAGATCATGTCCTGAGGTATTCCAGCCGGCTCGTCGTCGTCGAACACCATGTAGGCGCCCTCGTTGAGCTGTTGAAGTGAAAATTGTTTCGTGCGGATTGCCCAGATGAATGCAGAGAGTGCGAGCGCGCCTGCGGCAAGTGCAATGACGATCACGATGATGACGGCCAGCGGAAGACCCATGGTTGGATGTGCGATTGAGAATTGTGCGGTGTTCGTCCGATGTGTCTCTCCTGACGAACATCTAGACGCGAGACGCCGTCAAGATACAAACAGAAAGCTATTTGCGCAAGACGAATCGGATTGCAGCCTCGCCCGGTCGAATCGGCGATTCGACCTACAGTCAATTATGAGAATACACCGCTACTCGGATTGCTTTCCTCCCGGCAAATCGCTAAGTTCTTCTTACTGAGAACCGCCTGCATCCGCTCACGGGTTACCGCAGACTACTCAACCAGATGGATTACTGGCTTTCATTTCTCGCAGGGGTGTTCGGCAGCATGCATTGTGTCGGCATGTGCGGTGCCATCGTGTTGGGATATTCAACGCACGGCCTGGCAGACCAAAAGTCTTTTTTCTCTGAGCTCACTGCGCATGTGACCTATAACGGGGGGCGGGTTCTTTCGTATGTGGTCCTCGGTGGGATTCTTGGCGGTATGGGGGCGAGTATTGCGACGCTCCAGAGTGTTGGCTTCTGGTTCTCTCTCACGGCGGGCTTCCTTCTTGTGCTCATGGGAATTTCGCTTCTGAGAATCATCCCGACGTTTGCATTTCCGGCTCAGCTTGCGCTGGAACGAACAACCCGCAATCTGTTCTTCCGCCTCTATCAGGCTCTCTATGGCTCACTCCTTGCCCGAAAAAATCTCGAGTCAAAATTCTACATCGGCCTGCTGACGCCGCTCCTGCCGTGCGGGCTGCTCTATTCGATGTTGTTGAAAGCGGCAAGCACGGCGAGCTTGCTGTCGGGCGCGCTCACGATGCTCTTCTTCGGTGCGGGAATAGTCCCCGCGCTGGTTGTGATCGGCTTCGCGAGCTCGTACTTCGGGAATCGACTGAGGGTATTCGGCGACAAGCTTGCCGCGGTGACTGTCCTACTGATGGGTCTGGTCTTGCTGGCCCGTGCGTTCGGAATTCCGTTCCCGGTCGGCGGGCAGCATATGCATTAGGGCTGACTCTCGTCCGGCCCGACCGTCTGCTCCAACTTCCTCACTCGCACTTTCTCCACCACGCGTTCGCCCATTTCCTCCACAACAAACTCCGCCCCGTTGACTTTGAGCGACTCGCCTTTTTTCGGGATGTGCCCCAACCGCTCAATAATAAACGCGCCGATCGAGAGAATATCCCTGGGTGAAAGCTCCCGGTTGAGAAGACGCTCGACCTCGTTCGTCGTTACGTTGGCATCAACGAGATATTCACTCTCGCTTACCTTGGAAATCTCCGGCGCCTCGCGATCAAACTCGTCTTGAATCGTCCCGACCAGCTCTTCCAGGACATCCTCCAGGGTAACGAGACCCGCAGTGCCGCCGTATTCATCGGCGAGAATCACCATGTGCGTTTTTTTCTGCAGCATGGTCTCTAAGGTTTTCTCCAGGCTTACCGTCTCCGGCAAAAAGGTCGCGTCACGCAACACCGACTCGATTGAAAAGCCGGGCTGCAGATGCTGGTCGTGCCGGAAGATATCCTTCGTGTGCACGACGCCGATAATGTTGTCAATCGAGTCTCTGTACGCCGGGTAGCGCGAGAATTTGCTTTCTCTGATCAGCCTCAGTGAGTCGCGCGTGGGGAATGTAACCGAAAGAGCGACGATATCCTTGCGCGG
>CAYJSZ010000026.1:0-4075 GCA_964372545.1 uncultured Ignavibacteriaceae bacterium | reverse complement strand
GTTGCGGAAAGGTACGCATCGAGGTGGGTGATGATGTCTTTCGCGATCATCGCGCGCCAATTCCTCTTTACAAGCAGCGGCTCGATCTGCGTTGCGCGAACTTTGACGATGGCAAATTCCGCCGCAACGAAGAACCCGTTGAGCAGGATAAGGAAGAAGACGAGCGCTATTTCAAAAATCGATTCCCACATATGAGATGCTTTCTACCCACGAATATATCCCTAAATCAAGACCCGTTCAAGAAAGTGGGGCCTGCCGCGGGAGAATGCTTGAAATCAAACGATTTTTTGAGCATACTACGCTGTGTAAATTTTTCGCACACTTGTTCGCGTCATGCTTCCTGAGAATATGAAGAAAAGATTCCAGTCAATCGCCGGCATCATGCTCCTGGCGATTCTCTTTCTGCTGTTCACGCTGAGTGGACTTCGTGAGCAGATGAGTGTCGACCATCTTCGCGAGCTTGGCGCAAACCCCTGGACGCCGACGCTCATCATCATTGCCATGACGGGGGCGTGGACATTCGCGCTTCCGGCATCCGTGTTTTTCTTCATTACTCCTCTTCTCTTCTCGGCGCCGGCGGCAACGGCCGTCATCTGTGCGGGTAGCGCGGCGGGCACGACAATGGGCTATGTTGCAGCGCGGTACATCGGCGGGCCGTGGGTGGAGCGATTCCGCGAACACCGGGTCACGAAATTCATCGAACGCCATGCAACGTTTCCCAGCCTTTTCGCGATCCGCATCTTCCCCAGCTCACCGCATGGCTTTCTGAATTACGGTGCCGGTCTTGTAAAAATCCCACTCCTCAAATTCCTCTTTGCCACGCTTCTCGCCGTCGGAATCAAAGCTTACCTTTATGCCACAGCCATTTCGAACAGTGTCGGGGCAGCCAGCATCCAAGAAGCGCTGAACTGGCAGACTGTTACAGCTCTTCTTGTTCTCTCCGTGCTTGGGATTGTGGGGCACTTCTTGCAGCGAAAATGGGGCCTACAACAAGAGCGGGCGCAGAGTGAGGGCTAAGATCGGCGCGGTTATTTCCGGAGTTGCTCTGAAATCCAGGCAAGGTACGATTCGAGTTTTCCCAAGATACTGAGGTAGCCCGTTGACCACTCGGTCGGGTTGGTAGGCATCGGTTTGCCGAGGGTCTCCTGGAAAACCTTTGAGACAGCGACCGCGAGTTTTTGCTTCCCCTCTTCCAGAGCTGCCTCGACATCGGGAGAGTAGTACGATTTGAGGTGGTAGATGTCCATCCGCACGCGTGTCTCGGGCGCCTGCTTTGTATAGAATGCCGTTGCATTTTTACCCCCGCCCGATTTTTCATAAATGATGAGGTTCCACCGCTCCACGATTTCGCGAAACTCTTTTTCCCCCCGGCAGAAATCGATCATCACGCGCGCGATCTGCTGCTCCGTCGCCAGGCTGTGATGAAAGAGAATGTCGCCGCCGGTATATTGGGAGAGAAGATTAATGTCGGTGCGCCGGCCCAACACTCGCAGCACGGCGAGGAATGTTTCCTGCTCAAGGTTTCTTGCCCCGGCTTCGGCAGGCGTCTGCTTCTTTGCCATCATCTTGAGGTTGAGCGCGAGTTCCGCATCAGCCCTGGTCTGCACTGTCTGTTCCTTCGGTGCAACGGCTTGTTGCTCAACTTTGCCGGGCCGATGCTTCACGTCGAAGAGTGGTTCGCGCTTGTCCCATTCTAACTCATCAAACTGCTTCACCGCCTTTTGTAGATTCGGCTGACCGTCGGCTTGTGCCTGCAGCAGCATGAGCAGCTTGGTGAAAAGTCGGTCCTTGTACATCGTTTGGAAGTGCGACATGTCCGCGAGAATATAGAGGTCTTCGCCGGTGCAGGAGAAGACCGTGTTCAGGAGCGAAACAATTTTCTGCTCGCCCACCTTGCGGTCATCGATGGGGCGCATCGTGTGGTCGACGCCCCCCATGGTCGTGTCGAAGATAATCGACTTCTTGCGTCGACCGCGGAAACTTTGCGGCGTACCGACTTCCACATTCTTGATGCCGTGTAGACGCAGCAACAACTTCACATGGAGTGTGGGTCCTTGAAACGGCGCGAGTACCCCAACGTCGACTGCCGTGCGTTGCGGTTCCATCAGCGCGTGCTTGACACAGTCAACGGCCTTTCGCGCCTGCAGATCGTTGAACGGAAGGATTTTTTTGCGGCCGACATACTGCTGACACTTTCCCTGGAGCGACGATGTGTCGATGAAATAGATCTTTCCCTTTGCGTTGGGCGAAGCAAAGACGTTCAACTTCTCGTCGAACAAGATGGAGGCGATGAAGAGCGAAAGCTTCGGCGTCGTGGCAAACTGCGACGAGAGAAAGATCGACCGCTGGTTGTTCTGCTGCGACCAGTCAAACAGCCGGTGCAGCTCGTCGGTCTGAGCCGAGTGCATGAAGATATCGCGCTGCAGCCAGGTTTGCGCCAACTCGTTGTTGGATACAGACTCCGGGTCGACCTGGAAGGGGTCGCCCACGACCACGAGTCGTTCACGAGTGCGCGCGGCTAACGCGGCGAGGCTCGGCAGGTTAATAACCTCGGCATCATCGACCATCACGAGGTCGAACTGCATGGTGCGGACGCGAGGATCGGCCAGCGCGGTCGACAGAGTTGTGCCGATAAAATTCTTGGAGGAAAAAATCTTTCCCTCGTTGACCAGGCCGGATTCTTCGATGGCCTGGCGCAGTTTGTCCACTCCTCCCAGATCCTCAATGCGCTTCGCCGTAGTCTGAAACGCTTTCAATTCCTCGCCCCGGACCGGCGCCTGAGCCTCGCTTTTCAGCACCTCGTTGGACAGTGTTCCCGCCAGTGTCTGAAGCTTCTTCTGCGCCGCCTGTCTGTCAGCAACGCGTTTTTGTGCAGCGGCAAGATCGTCCTTGTATTTCTTCTTCATCCTTTCGAGTATCGAAGCGCCTTCGGGTTTTTTGAGCGCCTCGCGGGCCGTGTTGAGGTCGGCCGTCATCTGGTCAAGCTGGTTTTTGCTTTCCGCGGCACGAGCGCGAAGGTCGTTCAGTTTGACGTAGTAATCCTCGTTGAGAAGTTGCTTCACGCGCACGCGCCAGTACTCGTCCAGCAGCTGGAATCGCTCGTGAAAAATTTGCTTCTTCATCTCCTCCACATGATGCTCGAAGGAGAGCTGCGTGGTAAGGTTGGATTCGATGGAGCGCGGTAGACCGATGCGCGTGGTCTGACTCGCCATGTCGACGCCGATCTGCGGACCAAGTGCAACGGCATTCACGAGTGCATCGTCGACACGCTCACTCGTTGGCGCAACGAAAAGCACCTTCTTGCCCGCCTTCACATAATTCGCCGCAAGCAGCGCCAGCAGGTGTGTTTTGCCGGTCAGAATGGGTCCCCAGAGCAGGGTAACGCGGTTCTGGAGAATTGTTTGCAACGCTGCCTGCTGATCGGGCGGCGTTGTGGCCAAGGTGTGAAGCGTCATCGATGAGGGGGCGGGGGCAACGGCATCGCTCGGGCTGAAGAGTTGCTGCGCGAGGGATTGTTTGCCCTCCATCGACGCAAGCTGGTCGATAATCGGCTTGAGCCACTCCTGATAGCTCCAACGGCATTTGACTTCGGGAATGACCGGCCCGAAATTTGCCGGAACAGCAACAGTCAGAAACTGGTTTTCCACGCCGATTATCTTGCACCGGAGCTCCAGAGGTTCCAGTTGTCCAAATACCAGCGTGACCCGTTCAACGCCTTGCAGGAAGAGGTCCTCGGAAATTTCGAACCTGTAATAATAGTGCGCGGCGTATGACCGAAGATACTCACCGCTACAGAGCGTCGTCTCTTGCCGCAGCTTGTTGAGCTGATCCAGCTCGCCCTGCAGAGCGCTTGCGAGCGTTTGAAAGATCGACGTGGATGTCGTTGCTTGTGTAGACATGGGGAATTCTGGAATCTTCTTACGACCTTGGGATGCCGTGGAACGCCGGTTGAAAATAAGCTACGAGAAATGTGTACAAAAGCAAAGTAACCGCCCGGGGAAGTAGTGTCCTGCTTTCAGTCGACAAGGAGGTCACGGACCAATCCGTGACCGTTTTCTCTTTTTCCTGTCACGGT
>CAYJSZ010000025.1:0-25806 GCA_964372545.1 uncultured Ignavibacteriaceae bacterium | reverse complement strand
GTCAAAGCGCTCGACTTGCGGAAAATTAGGGTGAACGACGACGACTTTGGGTTGATGACCTACGACCCGGCATTCATGAACACCGCATCCGTCAAGAGCAAGATCACCTACATCGACGGCGACAAAGGAATTCTGCGATATCGCGGATATCCCATTGAACAGCTCGCGGAGAATTCAACGTCGTATCTTGAAGTCGCGTATCTTCTCCTGTACGGCGAGCTTCCCAACAAGCAACAACTCGAAGAGTGGCGGACGAACGTCAAGAGCCACACCTTCATCCACGAGAACGTGAAGAAACTGATGGAGGGATTCCGCTACGATGCGCATCCGATGGGGATGTTCATCAGCACGATTGCCGCGCTCTCGACGTTCTATCCTGAAGCGCAGAATATTTTCGATGAAGAGATTCGCCAGAAACAGATCTATCGATTGATCGGGAAAGTGCCGACGATTGCGGCGTTTGCCTACCGTCATTCCAAAGGCCTGCCCTACGTGTATCCCGACAACGATCTGAGCTACGCCGGCAATTTTCTGAGCATGATGTTCAAGATCGCTGAGCCGCGGTTTAGAGTGAACCCCGTGCTCGAGCATGCGTTGACCGTCTTGTTTATCCTCCACGCCGACCACGAGCAGAATTGCAGCACGAACGCCATGCGCAGCATCGGCAGCTCGCATGTCGATCCCTATTCTGCTTGTGCGGGAGCGGCAGCGGCATTGTGGGGCCCGCTCCACGGCGGCGCCAATGAAGCGGTGTTGCGCATGTTGGATGAAATCGGCTCCAAAGACAAAGTGCCGGGCTTCGTCCAGGAAGTGAAGCAAGGCAAAGGTCGTTTGATGGGCTTTGGCCACCGCGTGTACAAGAACTACGACCCGCGCGCGACAGTCATCAAGAAGCTTGCGTACGAAGTCTTCGAGGTAACGGGAAAGAACCCGAAGCTCGACATCGCTCTTGAGCTGGAGCGCATTGCTCTTGAAGACGAGTACTTCGTCAAACGCAAGCTCTACCCCAACGTCGATTTCTACTCAGGCCTCATTTACCAGGCAATGGGCTTCCCGATGGACTTCTTCCCGGTGCTCTTTGCCATTCCTCGCACAGTCGGATGGCTCACCCAATGGCAAGAGCATATCCTCGACGCCGAGCAAAAAATCGCCCGCCCGCGGCAGATTTTCCTCGGCGCTGCGGAACGACCGTGGATTCCGATGGAGAAACGAAAATAATGCCGTAAGCATCAGATACGAGCCACGCGTCACCGTTCAGTGCGCGTGGCTTTTGCTTTTCTTGTTGATTCGTAACTACTCAGCGAACAGGATGGAAATACAGCACGACCACCCCGTCCCGACACCGAAAAACCGTGTCGGGACAGAGGGGTCGTTACATGAACCCACCGCAGGCGGGCTGAGTAGTTACGTTGATTCTATCACCAGCACAGTAAAAACCCACGAGAGTATCCTTTCATGGCTCATCGACACAAAAGTCTCATCCCACTCGCCCGCGATCATTACGAGGGACTCCTACTTGTACAACAGTTGCGCGAGTCTCACCGGGCGATCATGGCCGGATGGCCTGCTACACATGTCGAGCAGGCGAAGTTTATCGCCCAGTTTTACGACCGGCATCTGAAAAATCATTTCGAAGCCGAAGAACAGGCGCTCTTTCCAACAGCAATCAAGAATGTGGAACAAGCCCGCCCAATCGTCGATGAGTTGTTGGAGGAACATCGGAGGATAGAACAATCGATCTCGACATTTCGGCGGCCGTCGGAGGAAGGGCTTGCAGAGCTTCTCAAGAAGTTCGGTGACCTTCTCGAGCAGCACATCCGCAAGGAAGATCGCGTGCTGTTTCCGTTGTTAGAAGAACATGCATCGCCGGCAGTGCTGGATCAGGTCGAACAATTGATGAATCCCTACTACGAAGAATAACGCGCACAGCCACGGAGCCCGTCATGAAAATCAAACTCAACGACGTCTACATCAACTATGTCGAGCGAGGCGTTCCCCAAGGATTGCCCGTGGTTTTCATCCACGGATTTCCGTTCAACCATTCGATGTGGGAGCCGCAGATGCTCGCCCTGCCGAACGAGTACCGCGCTATCGCGTTCGACGTGCGCGGTCACGGCGACAGCGATGTGGCTGACGGCATCTACAGTATCGAGTTCTTCGTCGATGATCTGATTGCATTGCTTGACCATCTTGTACTCCAACAGGTCGTGCTCTGCGGACTTTCGATGGGAGGCTACATCGCCCTGCGAGCGATGGAACGACACCCGGAACGCTTCAAGGGCTTGATCTTGTGCGACACGCGCAGTGAAGCCGACCCAAACGAAGGAAAAGTCAAGCGCTCTGCATCTATCAAAGCCGTGAAGACCAACGGCGTCAAAGCCTTTGCAGAGGGATTTGTCAAAGCCGTCTTTGCGCCGCAAACATTCGAGGAGAATCCGGCAGCCGTCGAAACGATAAAGAACATCATCGAAGCCAATGCGCCGCCCGGCATTTGCGGCACGCTGCTTGCCCTTGCTGCCCGGACTGACGCCACCGCTTCGCTCGCGAAGATCAAAGTCCCAACGCTCATCCTTGTTGGCGAACACGATACTCTCACCCCGGTCTCAGCTTCGCAATCGATGCAGGAAAAGATCGCGGGGTCGGAAATGCACGTAATTCCGAACGCCGCACATATGAGCAACATCGAGAATCCGGAAGCGTTTAATGCCGCGCTCATCAAATTCCTGAAACGGTTTTAAGCAGCGGGCAGGCGACCATTCGATTGGTCGCCTGCGGGAAGTCTACCTCATTGAACCAACCTTCACAATCCTCTTCCCTTGCCCGCGTGATGGGTCAGTGGGACTTGATCGCGCTAACGGTGAACGGCATCATTGCGAGCGGCATCTACTTTCTGCCGTCCACTATTGCAGGCTTGACAGGTCCCTTCAGCCCGTATGTCTACGTCATCTGCGCCCTGGTGACGATGGTCTTCGTTCTCTCGTTCGCCGAAGTTTCGAGTCGCTTCGATGCAGCGGGCGGGCCCTATCTGTACGCCTATGAGGCATTTGGGAAATTCGTGGGCTTTGAAATTGGATGGATAGCGTACCTGACTCGTCTCTCAGCAGTTGCGGCGAACTATAACCTTTTCATCATCTACCTTGGACACTTCTTTCCGTCCGCAACGGCCGGTATTCTCAGGGCGTTCGTGCTCTTCTTGCTCATCGCGATGTTTACGGTCATCAACATTCGCGGCGTCAAGTACGGTGCTTGGACTGTGGATGTTATCACCGTCGCAAAACTTCTGCCGCTTTTGCTTCTTATCGTGGTCGGAATTTGGTTCGTCGACTCGAACAACCTCGCAGTCCAGACCCTTCCGCCTTCCGGTGATTTCATGCGTGCGATGTTTCTCCTCACCTTTACCTATGGTGGGTTCGAGATCGTGACGATTCCATCGGGTGAATCGGTTGACCCCAAGCGCCATGTGCCACGCGCGCTTCTTACAGCCCTGGTGATTGTTACCGCAGTATACTGTCTCGTGCAATTTGTCTCGGTGGGTGTTCTCCCTTCCCTCGCATCGGAGGAACGACCAACTGCCGCCGTCGCTACAACATTGATGGGTGCGTTCGGCGGCAACCTCATAGCGTTCGGGGCGCTTCTTTCAACGTTCGGATACTTCAGCGGTTCGATCCTAGGGGTCCCTCGCTTGACGTTCGCGCTCGCCGAGAAAAAACAACTGCCGGCGTTCTTCGGACATATCCATGCAAAGTTTCGAACGCCTGACATCTCCATTCTCTTCTATTCCACGCTTGTATTCCTGCTCGCCGTATTCTCCAATTTCATTACTCTTGCAGCGGTCAGCGTTGTCTCACGACTTCTGTATTACATTACCACCAGTGCGGCCGTCATGAAGTTTCGACAAAAAGACCCTGCACCGTTTACCATTCCACTTGGCCCGCTTATTCCGTGTGTGGGAATTGCTTTCGCTCTTTACTTGCTCCGCTACCCAAAACCCGACGAGGTTTATTTTACCCTGGGCGGCATCGCAGCAGGGACGGTTCTCTATCTTCTGGTGAGAAGTCGTGACAAAGGCTAGACACGACGAGTTAGCTCAGCTTCAACAAACCATCATCCACTGTCGCAAGTGTCCTCGTCTCGTCCGATGGCGAGAACAAGTCGCCCGTGAAAAGACAAAGCGTTTTGCAGATTGGGATTACTGGGGAAGGCCGAACCCGAGCTTTGGCGACCCAAATGCAGAGCTACTTCTGATCGGACTGGCACCGGCAGCGCACGGCGGGAATCGAACGGGCCGCATGTTTACCGGCGACCGCAGCGGCGATTGGCTCTATCGCGCATTGCACAAAGCCGGCTTTGCAAATCAGCCGACGTCCGTTTCGCGGGATGATGGTCTCAAGCTCATCAACTGCTACATCACCGCGACCTGCCGCTGTGCACCGCCGCAGAACAAATTGCTGCCGACGGAGATTCGAAGCTGCCGCCCATTCTTGCTGCGCGAGTTAGAGCTCCTCAAGAACATGAGCGTTATTGTCGGACTTGGCAAAGTGGGTTTCGACGCTGCGGTGAGTTCATTTCAAGAGCTCGGTTGGGCAATGTTCAAGAACAAACCGAAATTTGGTCACGGCGTCGAGTACATGCTTAACGAAAACGTGACGTTGCTTGGCTCGTTTCATCCGAGCCAGCAAAACACGTTTACGGGCAGACTGACCGAGCCGATGTTCGATGCAATATTCGAAAGAGCAAAGATTTTGTTGAAGTAAGTGATATTGCAATTGAACTTTACCCCACCTTTGTCTATTTTTCGATATGCTTTTACCGGTTTACAACCGAGATAGATCACTATGCTGAACGAAAAATCACCTGTTGGCTTCTACAACAGAACGGAGACTGAGCCCTTCAAACGCTTCCGTCGCCTTCGCATGACTGAAGCGTTCCGCTCTATGGTGAGGGAGACCGAGCTGTCGGTCAATGACTTCATCTACCCGCTCTTCGTTGTTCCGGGTAGCAAGGTGCGAAAGGAAGTGAAGTCGATGCCGGGCGTGTTTCAACTTTCCATCGACGAAGCGGTGCGCGAGTGTGTTGAGGTCAAGACCCTCGGAATTCCTGCCGTGATTCTTTTCGGCATTCCCTCCCACAAGGACGAAATGGGAAGCGAGGCGTACGACGAAGCCGGCATTGTGCAACTCGCCATCCGCGCAATCAAGAAGGAAGTACCCGAGCTTGTCGTCATTACCGACGTCTGCTTGTGTGAATACACCTCGCACGGTCATTGCGGCATTGTGCAGGGAAATGAAATTGTCAACGATGAGTCGGTTGAGCTGCTTGCCAGAGAGTCGCTCACCCACGCACAAGCCGGAGCCGATATGGTTGCACCGTCCGACATGTTCGACGGCCGGGTCAAAGCCATCCGCACCATTCTGGATGAGAATGGCTTTCACAATCTTCCCATCATGTCGTACGCGGCAAAATACGCCTCCGGATTCTACGGACCATTCCGCGACGCAGCCGAAAGCACGCCGAAGTTCGGCGACCGGCGCTCGCACCAGATGGATCCCGCGAACTCCGACGAAGCCCTCCGTGAAGTTGAGCAGGATATTATCGAAGGCGCTGATATCGTGATGGTCAAACCAGCCCTTTCGTATCTCGACGTCATTCGCCGCGTGAAGGACCGTTTTCAGATGCCCACCGCTGCCTACAACGTCAGCGGGGAATATTCCATGATCAAAGCTGCCGGCCGTAACGGCTGGATTGACGAGCAGCGCGTGATGATCGAAGTTCTTACCAGCATAAAGAGAGCCGGAGCGGATCTCATTCTCACCTATTTTGCTAAGGATGCGGCAAGACTGCTAAGGGGAACCTGATCGAAGGTCTTCTAATCGTTCAACATTCCGGCGGGAGCTTTTTCCTCTAGAGTCCTCCCAAAATTTTGATCTCCCCGTGATAGTTTCGTGATACACCTGTTCTCTCTTTTGCTTATCCTTTTTCAGACGATCAGTCGTTGGCAAGAAAATGAAAAACGTTCTCATCATTGAAGACGATAAAGATATTACCGAGCTGCTTGAGATTCATCTTAAAGACCTCAACTGCAAAGTAACAAAAGCACATGATGGCGAGCGAGGTCTGCAGGCAGCGCAGAAACAGCGCTTCGATCTCGTTGTCCTCGACCTTATGCTTCCCAAATTCGATGGTCTTGAAGTCTGCCGACGACTCCGGACAGAAAAGTACTACACGCCAATTCTGATGTTGACCGCGAAATCTGAGGAGCTTGACAAAGTGCTCGGCCTCGAATCTGGTGCTGATGATTATCTGACAAAGCCGTTCAGCGTGCGGGAATTTGTTGCTCGTGTCAAAGCTATCTTTCGCCGTGTAGAAGCAATGAAGGAAGAAACCTCCGGTCCTGAAGCGTCAAAGGAACTTGTGCTTGGTGAGCTTGTCATTGATAAAGAAAAAAGAAAAGTAACAGCCGTGGGAAAAAAGGTAGAGCTGACACCGAAGGAATTTGACTTGCTGTTACTCTTTGCATCCCATCCGGGGCGAACGTTCACTCGCGAGCAGTTGCTGAACACAGTCTGGGGATATCAATTCGAAGGTTACGATCACACAGTGAATTCCCATATCAATCGACTCCGCTCAAAGATTGAAAGAAATATTGTCCAGCCGAAGTACATTTTGACTACCTGGGGAGTCGGTTATCGATTTGCCGAAGCGGAAGAATTACAAAACGCCCTATGAAAATGTTCGCCCTCCATACGGCCATTCCAAGATTCTTCAGGAGCCTGTATTGGAAGCTTTCCCTCACTTTCCTTGCGCTCCTCGTCGTTTTGGCAATTGCCTATATCTATATTACCGCCTTCACCGCTGAAATGTATTTTCAAGAGGCGAATCAACGGTTGAACGCTTCTGTTGCCGAGCACATTGCAGCAGAGATTCATCCCTTCGTGAACGGCAAGGTTCACCAGAAGGAACTCGAAACCCTCTTTCACAATGTCATGATCCTCAATCCAAGCGTTGAAGTGTATTTGCTTGACACACAGGGTAGGATTCTTGCTTATTCACCGCCCGGAAAAGTTATTCAACGTACTTCTGTGTCGTTGGATCCCCTTCGGAAGTTTCTTCAAAACCCGGGTGCTTCATTCGTCATGGGCGACGATCCAAAAAACAATCATGGAGAGAAGGTTTTTTCTGCAGCAAAAGTCGAAAATGGCGGGAAGTTGGAAGGATATATCTACCTTATTCTCGGCGGAGAAGAATATGATTCGGCGATGCAATTCCTTCTCGGCAGCTACATCCTCCGACTCGGAGGTCGAGCGATGGGATTTACACTCATCGCAGCTGCACTCATTGGTCTTGTGGCATTCGCATTCATTACGAAAAGCCTGCGCGCGACGATCCGCACAGTCAGAGAATTTCAGCGCGGCAATCTCGAGGCCCGGATTCCAATCTCTTCGAGCACTGAAATTAACCAACTTGCCGCTGCTTTTAATGAAATGGCCGATACGATCGTTCGCCATATTGAAGAGATCAAAACGATGGACAACCTACGACGAGACCTGGTTGCCAACGTCTCGCATGACCTTCGCACCCCACTTGCTTCCATTCACGGCTACGTTGAAACCATCCTCATGAAGGGAAATACTCTCACAGAGGAAGAGCGACTGCGTTATTTGACGACCGTCCTTCACAGCACGGAAAAACTCGAGAAACTTGTCGAAGAGCTATTCGAACTTTCAAAACTTGAAGCAAAGCAGACCAAACCAAAAGTCGAACCATTTTCCATTGCGGAACTCGTGCAAGATGTGGCTCAAAAATATCAGTTGCTTGCCGAACAACAGAAGGTCACCATCAAAACCCTTTTCCCTCATCACCTTCCTCTTGTTACTGCAGACATTGCGCTTATCGAACGGGTATTTCAGAACCTCCTTGATAACGCAATGAAGTACACTCCTGCGAATGGTATCATTACCATTCAACTTGAACCCACACACAACAACGTGAATGTCAATGTTGCGGACACAGGCTACGGCATTCCACCTGAGGAGCTCCCCTACGTCTTTGAACGCTATCGTAGAGGCTCACAACTCTCCCTCGAAAGCGATCATGGAGCTGGCTTGGGGCTTGCTATCGTCAAAAAAATCCTTGAGGTGCATGGAATTTCCATCTCTGTTTTCAGTAAAGTACAAGAAGGCACCTCGTTCTCATTCAACCTGCCCGTTGAAGCGTCTTTGCTTCGGTAATCTTCGAATCATCCCTTCGAAAGTTTAAAAAGCTTTACTCTTCTGTGATAGTTTCGTGATAGAGATTTCGCTTATTGAGTGCGAATTCTTTATCAGATCACTGTCATAAGGAGCGTACCATGAAAAAGATTCTCATCGTTGTTCTTCCACTTGTGCTGTGGATCGGCTGCAAGCAAAAGGAAGACTCGCCGACGGCCCCAACAAGCAAGACGATTCTGGCGATGAACTTTTCGGGACTTCAGCCGCTTGCAACCGGCTTTCATTATGAGGGATGGGCTGTGGTGAACAACCAACCACTCGCCACAGGCAAGTTTAATATCGATGCACAGAATCGTTTGGTGACATTAAGCGGACAAGTGATTACGAATGGCGAGTTCAACGTTGGCCGCGACATTAGCAGCGCATCAGCCATCATCATCACAATTGAACCTGCTGGCGATAACGACGCGTTGCCCTCAACGACAAAGTATCTTGGAGGGAACGTTTCAAATAGCGCTGCAACATTAACAGTAGCACACGCGGCAGCACTGGGAACTGATTTCACGAGTGCGACCGGGAAATATATTCTTGCCACCCCAACTGATAACGTTAACACCAACGAACGAGCCGGCGTATGGTTTTTACAACTGCCCGGAGCCACTGCGGGGTTTAGCTTACCAACCCTTCCTGCTGGATGGAAGTACGAAGGCTGGGCGGTTGCCGATCGACCTCTCACTACTGGAAGGTTCAGCTCATCGAGCGGTGCCGATGAAGCTAAGCCGTATAGTGGACCAAATCCAGGACCCCCGTTCCCCGGCGAAGACTACTTACTCAACGCTCCAAGCGGCTTGACCTTTCCGCTGGATCTAGCAGGAAAGACAATCGTGTTGTCTGTTGAACCAAATCCGGACGACAGTCCAAATCCGTTTACATTAAAACCGTTAGCGCATCAAGTTCCCACCAACGCGCAGGATCATGTTACATTCACAATGAACAATCAAGCGGCGGCAACAAACCCGACTGGAACAGCAGCCATCAGGTAAATCAACGTGCGGGGGAATTGATTTATGCTGCGCTGCGTTCAACGAATCTTCTTTCAACTTTCAACCCTCATTTGTCTTTTCTTTTTCGCTTGCTCGGACAGAGGAGTGGAACCAGAACCTCCACTCCCTTCGTCCGGACCGAATGTCGAAGTCTCTTTCTCAAAGAATGTAATCTCCATTTTTCAAACCTATGGTTGCATTGGTTGTCACGGCGGCACAAACGGTTTGAACCTCAACACCGTCCAAGGACTGCTGACAGGCGGTTTCCACGGTCCTGCGGTCATTCCGTTTAAGGCTGAGAGCAGCATCGTGATCCGCAAGATATTACCCAATCCACCCTTTGGCGACCGCATGCCTCAAGGGGGAACATTTGTGACTGATCAAGATGTTAAAGTCCTCAAGGATTGGATAAACCAGGGTGCCAAAGACAATTGAAAAGCCGCAGATTTTGTGATACTTTTGTGATGAACTCAAATGGATTTCTTCTTATAATTCCAATGGTCTATTCCGGAAACACTCAGGCATCCACTTTCAAGAAAGGATATTTGCTGTGAAGAATTTCAAAACCCTCGGCACAGCCGCACTCATTATCCTTTTTGTGAGCTCTTCCGTATTAGCACAAGAGAAGAAGGAGATGCAAAAGAAAGAAATGAAAGAGATGAAGGAGATGAAAGAAACAAAAAGCATGTCCCCGACCTTCACGGGGTACCTGGTCGACAAGATGTGCGGCACGGCGTACGTCAAGAGTGGCGACGCTGCAAAAGCCGCAGAGAAAGGGATGAAGCACAGCAAGGCCTGCGCGCTGGACGACGATTGTGCAGCGAGCGGCTACGGCATCGTTTCGGAAGGGAAATATTTGAAGTTCGACGAAGCCGGCGACAAGGTGGCGCTCGACTATCTCAACGAGAGCGACAAAAAAAGTAACTTCATGGTGGAAGTTTCCGGAACTGCCGAGGGAAATATGATTTCAGTGAAGTCGATCGTGGATGCAACGATGGAGATGAAAAAGGATGAGATGAAGAAGGATGGAATGAAGCAAGAGATGAAGAAGAACTAAGACAGGCAAAACAGGCAACCGCTGCTTTCCGGCAGCGGTTGCTGTTGGTGTTCCAAGAATCACCACCGACCTCATGAATCACCGCACACACATTCTCCTCGTCTTCCTTCTCGCCGGACTACCGCTGCAACTCTGTGCCCAGGGTTGGGCACTCTTACAAACGACGAACAACCCGCCGGCACGAAGGAATGCCTCTGCGATTTACGACCCGGTCAACAACCGCATGATTGTTTTCGGGGGTAAGGGATCTTCTGGCGACTTCAATGACCTCTGGGGTTTGAATCTCAACACCCTTACTTGGGAACAACTCTTGCCAGCTGGCGGCGCTGTTCCCGCTCCTCGATTTACACAAAACGCCGTGTTTGACTCCGCCAGAAATCGAATGATCATCTGGTCGGGTCAGGGCGCCGAACTTTACAACGATGTGTGGGCGTTTGATTTTTCATCGCGGACATGGCAACAACTCTGGGCAAATGGCAACGTTTCGGGCGCGCCGGTCACAAGATACGGTACAGCGGCAACGTTCGACCCTGTCCAACGACGATTAATCAATTTTGCTGGGTTTGGTTCGACTCGGTACGAAGATACATGGCACTTTGATATTGACAATCTGGCTTGGACAGACAAAACCAATAATAACAATCCGATGTTGCGCTGCCTGCATACCGGTTGCTTTGTACCCGACCGACGTCTTATGATCGTCTATGGAGGCCAGCGTTCTGGAACGCTGGACGACATCTGGTCTCTGAACGTCGATTCTTTTGTCTGGACCAATCTCACGCCAGCGATCCGCCCTGCTGGCAGGTGGTTCTCTTCAGTTGTGTACGATGCCAAAGGTCATGTGATCATGTTTGGCGGCCAAACTGCGCAAGGTGCGTCGAACGAGCTGTGGCGGTTTTCGTTCACGGCCAATGTATGGGAGTCGATGCAAGCCGGAACACAACAACCTGCAGCACGATTTGGTCACGCAGCAATTTATGTCCCCTCACGGAATAGTATGATCGTGTTCGGGGGAGGAAGCGCCGACCTTTTCAATGACACGTGGGAATTCACGTTCTCGTCTGTCACCGGAGTCGAACAAACGCCTAGTCCCCGAGATTTTGTTCTCGACCAGAACTACCCGAATCCCTTTAACCCCACGACTAATTTCGGATTGCAGATTCCCGATTTTGGATTGGTAATACTCAAGGTTTTTGATTTACTCGGTCGCGAAGTAGCAACAGTGTTCAGCGGGAATCTCCAACCCGGCACCTATAGAATGTCCTGGAGCGCTGGCGACCTACCGACTGGTGTCTATCTCTACAGACTGCAAGCCAACGGATTTGTTGAAACAAAAAAAATGATCCTGGCAAAGTAGGTTGTATCAGTCATCTCTGAGCAACGATTCATGGAACGACTCTCCATTCTTTTACTCTGCACGCTCTTCTCCTTTCCATCGCTCATTGCGCAGTGTTCCGATGCCGGCGCCTGTGTCATTGGACATCGATTGCAATCGCAAAAACATCAAGTGGGGGTCACGTATGTTTTTGGAAAGAGCGGGAAGAACGATGATTTAACGTTTCAAACAGGACGGCTTGAAGGAGAATTTTCTCTGTTTGAACGTTCGCGTTTGTCCGTCGAGATCCCCTACTCTTCCCAATCCGGTCCCCGAGGAACAGTCAGCGGCATCGGGGACCCGATCATCGTATGGAATCAGAGGCTCTATCGCGAGATGATGTCAACGCTTCTGCTTCATCTTGGCTTGAAACTGTCGATTGGTGAAGCAAACTCAGAGAACCTTCCTCAAGCCTATCAAAGCACTTTGGGCACGAATGACGTCCTCGTTGGCTTCACGTATGAATACGACGCGTGGAATGCGTCGGTCGTGTACCAGCTCTCCCGCGGCCGCAGCGAGAACAATCTTACTCGCCTGAAACGCGGCGACGATATTTTGGCTCGAGCGGGATACCGTTTCGATCTCCAACAAGCAAAAGTCATTGGAGAGGTACTCGCAATTAAGCGACTCGAGAAATCCAGCGTACGCAATCTGGCTTCTACCCGCGCAGATGATTTTGTCGATGTTCCCAGCAGCGACCAGTTTCAAATCAACCTGCAAGGCCGCCTGTCGTATCCCTTGAGCGACCGCTACCATCTGCAAATCCTCGCTGCCGTTCCCCTGCTCAAACGCGACGTCAATGTTGACGGCCTCAGGCGAAGCTTTTCTCTCTCACTCGGTCTCTCTCATCTTTTCTGAACTCCTCGGATGAAGAATGTCCTTGTCACCGGCGGCACGGGCTTCATCGGCTCGAATCTTGCCCTCGCGCTGCTGAAGGAAGGTTGCCGCGTGCGTATCTTGCGGCGGGCGAACTCCGACCTCCGCGCCATCGGCAACGCGGACGTTGAGCATTGCATCGGCGACATTCTCGACCCTGCGTCCATTCGGCGAGCACTGAAAGGCTGCGATACGGTCTTCCACACCGCTGCGATCATCTCCTACTGGCGGAAAGAACGGCCTGAGATGATGGAGGTGAATGTGACCGGCACGCGCAACATGGTCAACGCTTGTATTGAAGCAGGGGTTGAAAAATTTGTTCACACCAGCTCTGTTGCCGCGATTGGATTTCGAACAGACGGCAAACCCGCAGATGAAGACAACGCATTCAATTGGGATGAGTATGATGTCGGTTATCGCATTTCGAAACATCTTGCGGAACAGGAGGTTTTCCGCGGTGTCAAGCTCGGTCTTCCGGCAGTGTTGGTCAATCCTTCTGTGGTGATCGGACAGCGTGATATTCACGTTCACGGCGGACAAATCATTCGTGATGTCGCACGGAAACGCATCTTCTATTATACAAGCGGAGGAATGAATGTCGTCTACGTCGACGACGTCGTTCGAGCACACCTGCAAGCAGCGCGGCAAGGAAGGATCGGTGAGCGGTATATCCTTGGTGGAGAAAACTTGGCTCTTCGAGAAATCTTCTATACGGTCGCGATGATCGCCGGCGGAATCAAGCCGCTCTTCAAGCTTCCATCGGTCGCAGCAAAAACACTCGCCGCTACCGTTGAAGCGATTGGGAACATCCTCAACGTCAAACCCTGGGTGACGCGCGAATTGCTCGCCGGAATTGGAATGCAGACATTGTTCACGAGCGAAAAAGCGCAGCGCGAGCTTGGCTATCGCACCACGCCATTTCGTGAGGCTCTTCAGAAAACCTTCGAGTGGTATCGAGAAAACGGCTACCTCTAGTCCCTCCAATTTCGGCTTGTTCACTCATCGATTTTCGCCTATCTTCATGTTGCTCGCCTCTTGATTCTGAAATGAAAAAACTGAAAACGCCGAAGTCTGATAAGCTTTTTCACACAGCACAAACGTTTTTACCCGGCGGAGTGAACTCGCCAGTCCGTGCGTTCAAGTCCGTCAATCGTGCGCCGCTCTTCATCAAGAAAGCGAAAGGCGCGCACCTGTGGGATGAAGATGGCAACAAGTTCATCGACTACGTCGGCTCCTGGGGACCGATGATTTTGGGCCACGCGCATCCCCGTATTTTGCGCGCGCTGAAGGATGCGATGAAGCACGGCACGAGCTTTGGTGCGCCTACGGAGTTGGAAGTGAGAATGGCCGGGTTAATTACGAAACTCGTTCCGTCGGTTGAAATTGTCCGGATGGTAAACTCCGGGACCGAAGCAACGATGAGCGCCGTTCGATTGGCGCGGGCGTACACCGGGCGGGAGAAGATCGTCAAATTCGAAGGATGCTACCACGGCCATGGCGACTCGTTTCTCATCAAAGCCGGGTCGGGAGCGATGACGCTCGGTGTACCGGACAGTCCCGGTGTGCCGAAAAGCGTCGCGAGCGGGACACTCACCGCGTCGTACAATGATCTCGATTCCGTTCGCGAATTGGTGAAGCGACACAGTGATGAGATCGCGGCTATCATCGTCGAACCGGTTGCGGGAAACATGGGCTGCGTTCCACCTCATGCCGGCTTCTTGGAAGGCTTGAGAACGCTCTGCAACCAACACACGATCGTCCTGATATTCGATGAAGTCATGACGGGGTTTCGCGTCGCTCTCGGCGGCGCGCAAGAGCTCTACGGCATCAAGCCTGATCTAACGACGCTCGGAAAAATTATCGGCGGCGGACTGCCCGTGGGCGCGTACGGCGGAAAGCGGGAGCTCATGCAACTCGTTGCGCCTGCCGGACCGATGTATCAAGCGGGCACGCTCTCCGGCAATCCTCTCGCGATGGCAGCAGGGTATACGATGCTACACATGCTGAGCAAGAACCGCACGGTTTACAAGAAGCTTGACGAAGCTGGATCGGTGTTGGAGAAAGGAATACGTTCCAACTTACAACGGCTTGGCATTGATCTCAGCTTCAATCGTGTGGGGTCGATGTTCACCTTGTTCTTCACCGCGACACCGGTCACAGACTTTCAGACTGCGAAGAACTCCGATACGGCAAAGTTTGCCGTCTACTTCAACGAAACGCTGAATCGCGGCATCTATCTCCCTCCTTCACAATTCGAAGCGGCGTTCCTCACGATGGCGCACACCTCGACAGATATCGAAAAGACTGTCCGGGCGAACTTCCACGCACTCCAAAAAGCCTACCAATAAAAAACCCCGCCACTCATCGTAGCGGGGTCGGAAGCAAAGCCCCTTACAGCAAAGGGTCGTCAGTTCACTGTGCCAGTCGCAAGGACGAGTGTGAGCGTCCCATAGATCGAGTGAACTACTGTCACCTTGAGAATACTCACCGCCGGCGGATTTGTATCGATCGGATCAGGGTCTTGCAAGCTGACCGTAAAGCTCGTCGTCCCCGGCCCACTCGTGAATGTGTCGGGCATTAACACGGTGGCATCTCCATTTACCTGCGCGTTTTCCGCCGTAACAGTGATTGTGGTCCCCGCGGACATGGGGTGACCATAGAGATCCTGCACGGTGAATGTAAACGGACCTGCGGAACCTCCTTGAGGTACGGTGAACGTTGAGTTGGCGTCCGTTTTCGTGATGATGGGTCTGCCCGTCCATAACACGAGCGCTGAATCGAGTACTTGTGCTCCATTTTCCCCGATCGTGCGGGCATAGACATAGCTGTACCCCGGTCCCAACGTCGGATGCACATTCGCACCTTGCGGCGTGGGATTACCGGAGATCAGCTCCTTGGTCACAAAACCATCCGCTCCAGTCAATGCTCCAATCGTCTGAATCGACCCATGTTGCGTGTTAAAGTACACCGCGGTTCCGGGTTGGACGGGGTTACTGTACCTGTCGGCCACTTGCACCGTAATCGGCAACCGAGTGTTGAAGAACTGCAAGCCCGGGAAATTATACCGAGGTGCAGAAATTGTGAAATGCGACTGGTCCGGGAAGCCGGAATTGATACTGATCCGTACGGGCTGAGAACGGATCACGCCTGTCGGCGTCGTAATGCTCACCACAACTTGTACAACGCCAGAACGAGTTCCGCTGGATAACGATACCCGTAGCCGGCCGTTATCGTCCGTGCTGTCGGCGCCGGGAATGACTCGAGGATTCGTTCCTCCGCTGACGAAGGTATTCGGGAAGAACTGAATGGAGTAGGTCGCATAGGCTCTGCGAATTCTGGTGATAGGATTTCCAAGAGAATCACGGACTTCATACGTCAGCACGGAATTCTCTAACGCACCAACTCCTGAGACAAAGATATCCGATGCCGTGACACCGATGAACGCAATTTGCGCGGGCTGCAGAGCACTGGGTGGCGGCTGAATAATTGACTCCTGTCCTTTTACCTCTCCAGTAAACGAATAGCTCGCATTCCCATTTTGGCTTGTCACGGTAATCTTGATCGTCACCGGCCCTGAAGCGCCACCGACCTTGCTATCCGAAACTGTTACAGCGAATTGCGTGTACGATGGATCGTCGGTGTCCGGCAGATTCACATTGACATCGCCAGAGAGTTGGAGGTCAGCAGCACCTTGCCCCGATGCGGTAACGCTAATGGACGTACCCTGCGTCAGCGGGTTACCATTCGGATCCTGCACTCGATAGGTGAATGAATACGTTCCGTTATCCAGTATAGTAAACGCTGCCGTGGGGCCAGTGATGCGCGTAGCTCCGCTGAAGACGACGGGAAGGGACCGCGAAACAACTCGACCACTATCCCCGACGGTTCGTGCGGTAATAGTCGCAATCCCGCCTGTCGGTTGTGGGTTCCCCGTGATGAGCTCGACACCAGCGCCTCCGTCTGCATCTGTTTGCGCGGAAGGTTGTATAAGGCCGCCCGTCGTCGTAAAGTACACCGCCGTTCCGGGAATCACTGGGTTGCCTTCTTTGTCGCCGACCAACACTCCAATTTTCGTGCGTAACCCGGCCACGAGGCCTCCGGCAAGATTCGCCTTTTCCCGCGTGATGGTAAAGCGTTCTTGGACCGGCAAGCCACCGGAGATCGTCAATCGTACCGGGCTTGAAAGAATCGTCTTCGTCCCCACCCGCGCCGATGCATACACTTGAATAATACCGGCCTTTGTCCCACTGGTTACCTGCGTCGTGATCCTTCCTGTCAACGGGTCTGTTTCCTGAGAAACGGGGAACACATATTCCCCGCCGCCCGGACCGCCGAGGATGGAGAAATTCACCGTTACCTTGTTGCTGGGGCCGAGAGGCGCTCCGGATGAGTCACGAACCTCAAAGGTAATGAAGGCAGTTTCGTTCAGCCCCGACCCGCGAATCGCGATGTTTTGATCGGTGCTACTGAGGAAGACAATGCTTGCGGCCAGACTGGTTTTTCCTCCGGTGATGGGGCTGCTCGTGTCCGCCTTCAGCTTCAGTGTGATGGTCGTGTCGCGCCCCGGGTCGAGGGAGACGTTGACGGTATCGTTGCCGAACCCAATCCGGCGCGCGACGATCTTGCTGACATAGCGTTGAGAAAGGTTGAACTTCAGGAGGAAACTTCCGTCGGCTTTCGAGGTATCGGTCGCCAAACCGCCTTGATCGAACACGATGGCATTCGCTAACGGGGAGAGATTGTCATTGCGAACGACCGTTCCTCGAATGTTGGTAGCGACGACTCCCGTTTTCGTATCGGGTTCAGGCGGGAGGTCGCAGCCCGACTGCGCTACCATCAGCGCCAGGATACCGTAAGCAAGTACATGACGAAGTTTCATAAGACACTCCCCAAAAAACGTAGTCGATGCTGATAGACAATTGTTACTCATTCTGGATTCCTGATCGTCTTCATGAATCCCTTATTCACTCAAACAAATTACTGTTTCTCATTATACTTCTTGGTTTTCAGGCGTTCAAGGTCTTGTTCAAATTTTCTTCGCTCAACTTCCATAGCGCTTTCACGTACTTTTTGTGCCGCGCGTTCTCGCAGAGTGGGTACTATCTCCGCTTTCAACAAGATGGCAAAATCCCGTCGAGAGCTTGTCCGTTCATCCGAACCAAATATGTAGCGGAGACCAAACACCCACCACGGGAGATCCTTGAGAAACGGGATACCTGTACGCGTCACTGATTCCCGATTAGTATATAACCCGCTGAGAAACACCTCTTCACCATCCACAAGGAGCAGGTGCGTCTTTGTGCTATTTTTGCTAATTGTTGGCGCATCACCTGAGGTAATGGCGTTGCTTTGGCTAATCTCGAGGTCAAGATAGACAAAATCGATCTTACCTTCTTTCATAACCTGCGGTGTAACAGTAACAATGATTCCAGTGGGAATCTGTCGTACCGATGTTGTAACACCGGCTGGAGTAATGGTTCGTTCTGTGACCGAAATGTCCGTACCGATCTGCACTCTTCCTTGTTCCGAGGATCGGACGATGATCCGCGGACTTGAAATAACGTCCGCGATACCTGTCTGGGAGAAGAATTGTAATGTCGAGAGAATATCCCCAAACCGGTACGGACGAACATAATTGACATTCAAGGCAGAACGGGCGGCTGGAGCAATTAAATCTACTGCAAGGCTGTCTCTTCCCTTCAAGAAGGAGAATGACCAATCGATCCCAAACGATTGGGATTTTTGAACATCCATGTCGAAGAAGATCGTTGTAATCAACACCTCTCGACTGTCGATACCGATAGGCTCTTTGACTAATTCTCCAGGTTTTTCCGCTTCTGCTGCGGGTTTCGCCGCTTCTGATGAGCGAGCTGTGACTACTAAGAAGTAATCTGCTTCCTCGCGGAACGCTCTTCCCACGGGCGTGAGGATCATCTGGAGGGCTTCAAGCCAGTGTTTCGATTCAATATTCACTCCGATGGGTGCATTATCCAGCGGGGCAGGATCGATGATCGGCTTGTTCACAAATCGCTTGCTCATTTCGCTGAGACTCATGAGAGCCTGGCCGTAGGTGATGTCGTTCTTAAACGATACCATTTCATCCTGTCGGACGGCATCTTTGCGAACTTGTGCCTTTGCGGACCACAGACAGACAATCACGAGCACGAGCATGTAGAGGCGTAGTTTCATAGAATCCTCTCTATCGTTTCTTTTCGATTACGAATTGGATTTTCTTTTCGATCACTCGGACAATCCCCCCCTCATCAACGGTGAATTCCACTTTACTGTCGGAAGGACTGATGCGACTCACATACCCGCGCCAAACTTTGTCTCCCAGATGGAGAACAAGCAACGAACCTCCTGTGAGAACCAGCGCTTTGCCCGGGAGAACTGCTCTTACATCGAGGCCGTTGACGTCAATTTCACCCGCCGGCGCAATTGATGAAATAGCCCTCCAGACCAGTGGATGAAACGGATTAGAGGGCGGTTGGGGCTGCGAGAGCGCCGCGGCTGCAAGTGATTGACTCAACTCTGCCACAGAAGTGAAGTACGCATGTAACTCAATCGTAAAACGGATGCGGACCAGCGGCTCTTGCGTCACCTGATCAATCGACTCCGTTTGGTCTAGGCTGATGGAATTGATCTTATAGAGTCGCTGACTATTCTCTAAATAGTAGATAAACTTGTAGAGAACATCGAAGTCTGCTTCGGCATCGCGAATAAAGTACGAGTTGTATCCATAGTCTTTGAAGGTCTTCGTGCCGGAATACTGGAAACTGAACTGAAAGAACCCCGCTTCATCGATGCCACGACTGATGTATTCGTACGTCTGTGAGGACAGGTCATTGGTCGGAACAATTTTACTCCGGGAATCGTATTTCCGCCGAAGCTCCTGGAATTCCTGCGTCAGCCGCTCCACCTCTTGTACGACTACCTGGAGGTTGCCCAGTTCCTTGTCGATCTTGTCGATCTCGGCGGTTAACGAGTCGAGCTCTTTCGGCTGCCAGTACCACCAGTAGAAAGTCCCTCCGCCGACAAGGAGGACGAAGAACACGGCCAGAACGATGGTATTACGGACTTTAAAGGACATAGTCGTTATTTCCTTCCCACCGCGCCTGCTTGGGCGTCCGCTTTGTCGATCTGCTCCACGAGGAGGTCAAATTCATAAACAATTTTGTCGCGGATCGTTGCAGTCTTCACCGATTGGAGCGTCGCTTTTTCAAACACGCTCGCGAGTCGAGGAATGCGCCCACGGTAAATCGTACTGCCGTTCAATAACAATCCTCCTTGTTGTATGCTAATGCGGTAGATCCAGATCGAATTCAGGTCTTCAACACTGTTACCAATGTAGTGGAGAACACGGCTCCAACGGTCGCTCCCCGGAACAATCTGGTCGTAGAGCGATTGAGCGCTCGAATAGCGTCCAATATCTTTCTTCAGCTCTTCCTGTCGGGCTTGCAAGGCTCTCAAGTCCTTCAGTTGTTCCTGCTTTTGCGAGAGTGTTTCGCGGGCCCGGCGAATTTCAGCGCTGCGAGAAAGGATCGACGTGTAGAAGAAAACGATTGAAGCTACGAGCATGATCGAGATCACCCATCCATGCCAGGCAAGCTTGAACGCTTTTTGGCCTTCGACGATGGAGAGCGGCAGCAAGTTCACATCGTAGAAGCCCTGCTGCTTGGGCTCGAGTACTCTCCATGCCGAGGAAATGGGAATCGCGTACTCCGAGATCGCTTCGCCGACGGAACCTTCATACAAACTCAAGTCCAGACCGGGCGACTGGAGATAATCCACCACCGCGCTCGAGAATTGCGGCGCAAGCGATTCCCGAAGATTCAGTTTGTGAGACTCACCTGTCAGGAGAATGCGATCCGTTCGCGTGAGGCCGATATTATCCTGTTCGAGTAGGATACGGCTGTAGATCGTGTTCTCAAGGTTCGGCGAGCTGTATCCTTCGCTGATGATGGGAGCAAAGTGGAGGTAGTTTTTCCCCTGCATGAAGATCAGCCGGCTAAACTCACTCCCTACATAGACTATGACGGTAATTTCCTCTTCCTGGATTTCGTAGCTGACACGAACCAGTCCCATAAGCCCGATGTCCGAGCACTCGATGGAACTCAGATTGGGGACTCGGCCACCCATAAACGGCTTAAGGTCGTTAATCAGGTCGATCAGCAGGATTCCATCTTCACGGATGACCGAAAGCAACCCTCCTTTGGCTGTCGTGATGGTAGCGAGCGCATCCCTTTGAGGAGTGGTAGACCGAACAGCCGAAAGCTCCGTAATGATCTTTTTTGTGAGTTTTGCCCCTTTGAGAGCGAAATCGCTGTCGAACTCGTGGTAGGTAATCGCTGGTTCAGTTAGGGCGTAGGAAAGTGTGTATTTTGCTGGGGGTAAATCGCCCAAAATGCTCAATAATGCGGTGGCATTCGTATTATCGCCACTTGGTGTGCCTTCATTTGAGGGTGGCGTTGGGGCAGCAAACGCATCGACCGCTGAAATGTCTACTCCTGCGCCTTCCTCCCCAGCAGACGCAGTCTGCTTCTCATCAATCTTCTGGACTAACGGAACGGTTTTGAAGTCCCGAAGTGTGATCTTCTTGCCACTGAGGGAAAGTTGGACATATTTGAGTTCAAGACCATCAACAAAAAGGGCGACCGCTGTTTTGCCTTGATTAGGCTGAAATGGCATCAGTTGGTAATCCTTGATTGTTATGGGATATAAAGACCTACCACTTCACCAACACTATCCCAACACGAAAACACTCTAAGACGCGAGAGCCGATTAATGCGTTTGCAACAACTGCTCCATACGCCGCTTGTTGTTGCAGTATTGCATCGCACTTTCCAAAGAAATCTTTTTCTGCAGGTAGAGCCTCTTCAGGTCCTGCTCCATGGTCGTCATACCGTTTTCCAGTCCCTCAGAGATCATCTGATAGATCTCACCGGTATTATTGTTTTTGATCGCCGCACGAACCGATGGAGTACCCATCATGATTTCTTTTGCGAGCGCACGCTTTCCATCCAGACTGGGAATCAATTTCTGAGAAATAACACACCGGAGGACATCTCCTAAACGGTTGCGAACGCGCTCTTGTTCAGCATGCGGAATCTCACCGATGATACGGTCAATACTTTCTACGGCTGAAGCCGTGTGCAGTGTAGAAAATACTTTGTGACCAGAGTCGGTGATTTCGAGCGCCGTCATGATTGTTTCCGGATCGCGCAACTCACCGATCATGATAATGTCAGGGTCCTGACGCAGCGCTTGCACGGCCCCATCTTTGAATGAAAGAACGTCCTTCCCGACTTCGCGATGTCGAACAATGGACTTGCTCGATTTATGCACATACTCAATCGGAGAAGCAATAATAACGATATGCGCGTCGACGGTTTGATTGTTGGCATCGATGATAGCGTCAAGTGTCGAGCTCTTTCCTGAACCAGTGATACCGGTGACCAAACAGAGTCCTTCCTTTGTCGTCGCAAGGCTGAGTATTTTCGTCACATTCGGATGAAGCTCAAGCAACTTATAAGGCCGTACGGTATTATTAATGGCCCTCATATTCAACGCAATCTGCTCGAGGTCAAGATAGGCATCGGCACGAAACCGTCGAAATTCACCGGTGTCCAACCAGAGCATATGCGAGAAATCTAAATTCCGGTTCTCGTAGAGGAACCCACGCTGCCGTTCTCCAATGATACTCTGAATCAGAATATTCATTTCATCCGGCGTAAAATTTCCCAATGTCTTATCCGGTTTTTTCGACCCGAAGACACGGTACCACACCGATCCCTGACCACCATAGCCGCCCATATCGATGTCAGAAGCGTTATTTTGAAACATCCGGGTTAAAAAGAAATTCATTGTCGCGAGGAGCTTCTGCTTCGCACTCTCATCCATGCGGGTAATCATATCCCCAATCATCATTTGCCGTTCCAGTCCGGTGACGCTCTTGGGGAGCGTGGCAGCAGAATCTTTGAGAATCTTGTGCCCCTCAGCAACGATCGGAGAAATCTCCGGCTGACTGATATGAGGCGTCGCCGGTGCTGCGGCTGGTTTGGGCGGTGCTTGAGCTTGTTGCGTCATTGTTGAACTTTATTGTGTCGTGGATGTATGTCGGTACGCCTTTTGAATTCTACCATCAGGTGCTGATTACGAAGAAAATAATAAGAAACTCCAAGCCCAAATGCAACTCCTTTAAAGCAACTTTTTGAGTGACTCAGCTTTCTACCGAGTTTCTTTGGGCTTAGCTGCTTTTCCCATGCAATAAACTAATTAATTTAGCAATGAGCGTTAGCCAATCTTTAGTTTGAATGCATAGAACGGTTTTCCAGAAAATGTTCCGAATGAAAGACATCCAGCGTGACTTCAGGAGGTCGACCCTCCGGGGTTCGCGAGATGCGGTACGATAACCGGTTCGACATTCAACGTCTGCAAATCTTATTCACGAGACGATGAGACTTTCTTCAAAACTCTTCTACTTCACTAAACTCATGAACTGATCTTACGTACTCTTGGGTTTCTCAGCCACGAAGCCTGCGTCGAGCTCAGGCGAGACGTCACAAACCTGCCTGCCGAAGTGTCGCTTACGCTCCAGAGCTTCAGCGACGGAGCGCTTCAGCACGCAGGCAGGGACTCCAAGTACCACAAATGGATCTCGCGCATTTTTTCTGCAAAACTTGACCCGAAGGCTTTGAGGCTGGCATTCCGTAGGGAATCTTCGCGTCTTTGAGTCTTAGTGGCAAAGTACTCTTGGGTTCTGCGTAACGTCAGTAATTAAGTAAGATCGTTCCGTTTGTCCTGTGACGGTGCACAAGAAAGGACATGCTGTGACCGACATAACTTGACAATTGCTGACGATTTGAGTAATGTAATCAAGTAGCAAGCATGAGAATGTGTTAGACTCACCATTACTTCTCGACAAGGAAAAGGTATAAAGCATGGGACAAATGATGTTGGTGATGGGAGCATTTGCAATGCTCTCGATTCTTACTCTCAGCGTCAACGGGACATTTCTGACCGCCATTGCCACAGGGTTGGAGGCGCAAGCACAACTCAATGCTCTTTCCATGGCACAAACGCTCCTGGATGAGACTCTTGCAAAAGATTACGACGAGAATGTGACCGGAGGGCGACTCGCGTACGGAGACACCGCTTTTACAACGACGGCCAACTTCGGGTATGATGGCTCAGGGGAAAGTATTACCACTGTTGATTCCACCTATCGGTCCAAAAGCCGTTTTGATGATGTCGATGACTACCATAACTACAGGAGGACGGTCAGAGACAGTATCCTTGGGTGGTTTGACATCAGTAGCAGTGTATCCTACGCCAGTGAGACGTATCCCGATTCGCTGATCACGAACAGACGACACTTCAAGGTAGTGACGGTTACTGTAACCCATCCCAATTTACCGAAGCGTGATTCTTCTGGGCGGCAAGTCATGATCCCGGTCGTTCTGAAAGATATCGCTATCTATCGACGCTTTTTTTAAGAAGAGGAGTGTTCTATGGGTTCCAGTGCCATGATGGATTTTGTCGGCTCGATGATGGTCTTCGCCATGCTGATCCTCACGATCAACCGCGTGCAGGTCAACCTGAATTCGACGATGTATTACAACACGTACAACTACATGACGCAGAACTACGCGTTACAGCTTTCCAAGACAATCGAGTTTGATTTCCATAAGGCAGGCTATCGCGGCAGCGGCAATCCCGTCATTACAGCCAAAGTCGACACAGCCGAAGCAAACAGGATCCGGTTGAAGTACTATTTGCTCAATAGCAGCACACTGCGTACCATCACCTACCGGCTTGGCGCACGCGATGCAACGTCCGAGAATCCTCGAGATTCTATTCTCTACAGAACGGAAAACGGGACGACGATACCGTATGCGATAGGAGTGACGGAATTTCGCTTGAAGTATTTTAAGAGCAACCTCACGGAGTTGACAGCGCCGGTAACGGGAGCAAATCTCGACTCGATTCATGCGATTCAGGTGTACTTTCGGGTTGAGAGTCTCGCCCCAATCATCTTGCCCGATGCTACGCAGTACATTTCTGTCTTCTGGGAAAAGCTCATTTATCCACGCAATCTTGGCAATCTACGATAACGAGGAGAGGAAGTTATGGGACGTGCAGCGATATTTCTTGTGATGGGCTTAGGAATCGCCATGGGCTTTATCGGCAAAAACATTACGGACACCACCGGGCGAGCCCTCGAAGCCAATTATAGCTATTTAAAATACATGTATGCCCGCAACCTCGCCCGTGCAGCCGTCCATGCGGCGCTTCGTACCTACGACCGCAACGCAGACCCCGATACGACAGCGGTGGTCCCGTTCGCCGGCGGTACCTATCAGATTTATAGTATCCGCTATAGCGCCTCCCCTCGTGACACGATCTGGATGAAAAGCAGGGGCAGCTTTGCCGATACCAATTATACCATGGATCTGTCTCTCTTCCGGTCTACAAGACCATTTCCCACTGCCAATTCCGCTATTGGAATTCGCGCCACCCCCGTAACATTCACGATGACGGGCCAGGCATCGGTGGACGGAAAAAATTACACAGCCGATGGTGCCTCGCTTGTCGGGTCTGGAGATAAGCCGGGAGTTGCAACGATGACATCTGCCGACTCGACAACTGTCAGAAATGCTGGTGGAAGCAACATCACTGGTTCGGTGGCAGTACAAAAAGATACTACGACTGCAAACCCCGCTCAGTATATCGCAGAATACCTGAACAATGCTGATTTCACCTTTACTACTGGATCAATATCTGGCAACCGTACATTCGGATCGGCAAACAATCCAGTGATTGTTGTCTGCGATTCTCCCGCCGACACAAATTATAAAGTGAAATTCACAGGCAATGTCACGGGATACGGTATACTTGCGATCAGAGGGAATTTGGAACTTGCTGGTACGTTCAATTGGTACGGTCTCGTGGTAGTCTTCGGTGAAGCCAACACAGTGAGCTTTGGAGGATCCGGCACACCGGGCATTGTTGGCGGGTTGATCGTGGCACAACCCGGCACTGGTTCCGCAAGCCTTGCATTAAAAGGAACCGGCAATCAAGGCAAGGTCAAATACAGCAGTGCCGCGCTCGCGAATGCACGGAACATCGGCAGGCTGAGGTTCTACCAGATCATCAATTGGTACGAATGACGGCGCTCTCCATCGTTAGCTGGAAGGGAGCTACGCTCCCGACCAGCATGGCCTCAACTCCAACCAACTAATCAGGTCG
>CAYJSZ010000024.1:0-27266 GCA_964372545.1 uncultured Ignavibacteriaceae bacterium | reverse complement strand
CCTGGGCGAGACAGCGTCTCGCCCTACATATAGAACCAAGACGTACCATTACCCAAGGCGTATTACGGCGCTTGCAGAAATTCTCGCACTTTGAGGTTCAGGTTAAACCCTTTCACGTCGTCGCCATCGACGTCGTAGGTATCGTCGTATCCGAGCCAGTTCCAGTTTCGCAGATGCGCAAGACGCTCCTGAGGATTGAGCTTATGGAATTCGGGAATAATATTTTTGAACCCCGGGTGCTTCTCATACTTTTCTGGATCGACAATGGAGAATACACGGCGTTCGGCAAAGATGTCGGAAACAGGTTCCCGTGCCAGCGGATCTTCGCCGGCCACAAGAACGTTTCCCCTCCTGAACTGTACCGTCGCTGTTTTGATAAATCGCCCCTCATCTTCTGCACGAATCGTCGCATGAGAGAGAACCATTGAGGCTTTGAGGAGAAAATCGCAGACCAGAAATGCATTCCATTCATTGTCGGCAACTCGCGTAAAACCGCTTGCCAGGCAGCCGTCAAAATAGCCCCCCCATTTGACAGAGACCAAACCGTCCCGTTCGAGCTGAGAGATGATTCCTATCTCCGGCAATCCCTGGGAAGCTAACGTTTGATGTCGTTCTCCAATGATCTCCCAAATGCTACGGTCGAGATCGGCAAACTCTTCTGCATTCGGGAATATGACATAGCGCTTAAACAACAATTTGCCGCCGCTCCAGTCGAATTCACTATTGTACCAATGTTGGAGCTTTTGTAGCTCAGCCCACTCCTGCTCAGTGATGGAGTTCTCGGGTCGGTTCTCAATTTTATAGATAATCCTTCGCCCCATTCTCATCTCCTCCTGGCAGAAAGCAGCCGTTCAACGTATTTTCCGAGAACATCGAACTCGATATTGACACCGCTACCAACCCGGAGAAGTCGAAAGGTCGTTTGCCTCATCGTGTGCGGTATGATCGATACACCGAACGTTGTTTGCTTGAGAGCAGCGACGGTCAAGCTTACGCCGTTCACTGCTACGGACCCCACCGGAATCAACAGGTGTGTATAACGCTTAGGAACCTTGAGCCAAAACATCCAGCTACTCGCCCGCATCTCCACTTTCGAAACCTTTCCAACACAATCAACATGTCCCAGGACAAAATGGCCGCCGAGCCGGGTCGTCGACAAAAGCGGTCTCTCAAGGTTCACGCTATCCCCCGCCCGCAACGTCCCCAATGTTGTCTTTGACAATGTTTCCTCGACTGCCTGAGTCTCAAAGAACGATTTTGTTCTTCGAATGACGGTGAGGCATACACCATCCACGGCGACGCTGTCATGGACCTTGAGGCTCGCCGCTATTCGAGGAGCTAAAATCGTAAAGACAACGCTGCCGCGTTTTCGCTCAGCCTTTTTGATCGTTCCTAGTTCTTCAACGAGTCCGGTGAACACTCACGATCCTCGAATAAAAAAGTCATAAACACGCTTCGACACTCCGGCAAGAAACTGTTTCCCCGCTTTTGCATCCTGCAGATTCTTCGAAAGAAGCACAATCACATACGACCGGCCGTTTGGCAGATAGACAATGCCGGAATCGTGCTCTACTCCGGTAATGTTTCCCGTCTTGTGAGCGACCTTTGTTCCCGGGGGCAACAACGCCGGGATGATGTCGTGAAACTTCTGGTCGGACAGAATCTTTATCATCTCTGAACACGCCTCGGCATCGACCACACTGTTGCTTGCAAGACTGCGATAGACCGTCAAAAGGTCGCGAGCCGTCACGACATTGTTGAGGCCTCTTTGGAACGCTTTTCCATCTTCGACCCCTCGCAGCACCTTGATATCATTCGCTGCTAATGACCTCATTGTTGCTGTCACCTTCTCTGCTCCAACAAGCTCGATGAGAATATTTGTGGCCAGGTTACTGCTTACCGTGATCATTTCATAAACCAAATCCCGTATCGTCATGTTCGTGCCGACGCGCTGGTACACGAGACTGTCGCTATCATCAGAAACATCGAGCCGGTATGGAGAACCGTCCACGATACTATGGAACTCGTTCTTGACGACGATGTTGTCAGTCAGTCGAAACTTTCCTTCCTTTGCTTGTTTGAACACTTCGATCATAACGGGTGTTTTCATCGTGCTGGCGGCATGGAACACCGAGTCCGGGTTGATAAACAGATGATCCTGCGTTTGCAGGTCGAACACACCAACCGCGCATGTTCCTTTGATCGAATGCAGTTCGGTGGCGATCTCTGGAACAAGATCGCTCAGCTTCTGCTCTGCCGCAGAGTGAATCGCCAACACCGAAATCCCCAAGAGTAGTGAAGTCATTTTACAGGATTCTTCCTTCGATGAGCAAATCGATTCCGACCCTCGCGACCACCAGGTCTGTAACCCGTACTGATTTAGACAGAGAAACTGGTCGATTCAACGCCAGACTGTTTAATCCCGCCCCAAGGACTTTCGGCGCAACAAAACAATGAATCTTCTGCACCAGGGCCGCCTCAACGAACGGGGCGATTGTTCTGCTCCCTCCCTCCATTAACACGGAAGAAATATTAAGCCTTGCCAGAGTCGTGAGAATTTCCTTTGGCCGCAAGCGGAAGGTATTTTGAACAGGAATAATCTCCACACCCCGACGAGAGAGCCTTTGTACCTTCACTGGTTGCTTTCTCATCGCCTGGGTCGACGTTAGTAGCAGCGTGCGCGCTTCATTTGTGCGAAAAACTCTCGCGCTCGGCCTGACCGATAATTTGCCGTCGACCACGATTCGGACTGGATTTCGTCCCTTCACCCACCGCACGGTAAGTCGCGGGTCGTCTCTCAGGACCGTCCTTGCACCGACGAGCACGGCGTCATACTCCGTTCGCAGCTTGTGGGAATGCTTCCGCGCCTTTTCGCCCGTTATCCACTTGGAGGCTCCCCACGCATCGGCAATTCGCCCATCGAGTGTTTGTGCGACTTTCACTCCGACAAACGGCAAACCTGTCTTCATGAACGTAAAGAATTTTTCGTTGAGTTCCTCCGCTTCCCGCTGCAACTCACCGACGCGAACGTGAACGCCAGCCCTTTTCAATTCTCGAAACCCTGAGCCGGACACAACCGGATTTGGGTCTTTCGATGAAGCGACGACCCGCTTTACTCCAGCGGCAACAATCGCATCGACACACGGCGGCGTTTTCCCATGGTGTGAGCACGGTTCCAGATTGACGTACAGTGTCGCTCCCCGCGCCTTCGACCCTGCCCGTTTCAGCGCCGACGCTTCCGCATGCGAACCCCCGAACTTCTGATGATATCCCTCTGCCACCACATTCCCGTTCCGCACGATAACACATCCTACCATCGGATTTGGCGAGACCCTGCGCTGCCCCTTCCGTGCTAACTGTAGGCAACGCTCAATATGTTTTCGATCCACAGCGTTCATGACCAAAGCACCCGGAGGCTGTCGCCAATTGCAGCTCTCAGGAATCTGGCGGCATTGTCATTGCGTAGAATGATCTCTACCAATCCACTGCTCCCAAGATTGAGAGCGGGTTTTCTTGGTGAAGCTTCTTCGTATGTTCGAGCCCACGTGTTCACTCGTTTGGTTCCAACGACGACGCCTGCTATCAATTGCGACACCATTTCAAAACGCTCTCCGCGCATATTCGTGATGATATTGCCGAAGCGGTCGATATGCAAAATCTCTGCTCTCTTCGGTTTCTCATTTTCCAGATGAATAAACGGCGACATCGCTGGATGGAGTGCAATTGGCCGGCCGATATTCTTGAGTGGAACCCCGCGCGAGAGATGCGCAGCAATGGGGGCAAAGATATCGCGACCGTGAAAGGTAGAAGATACTTGTTGCAGCGTGTATGGATTGTCGGCCTGCGATACCTCCACAGCTTCAAGGACTTTCTCTTCCGCTACAATAAAATCTAAAAGCATGTTGTCCGGTGCAAGATACGTCGCACGATTCGTCCTGACTCCGAGAATCCTTCGCCTGCCGCCAACACCGGGGTCGACAACAGAAACAAAAACCGTGTCGTTTGGAAAGAACTTGTGCGCCGCCCAGAGCAGATATCCAGCTTGACGGATGTCCTGAGGTTGGACATCATGCGAAATGTCGACAATCGTGGCGGACGGATTGATGGAGAGGATAACGCCTTTCAGTGCTGCGACATAGTGATCCACATGGCCAAAATCAGTGAGAAGGGCGATGACTGGCGATTTGGATTTCCCGGCAAGCCAACGAACGAGATTCATGGCGAACAGACAATTCGCTACGGTGCCAAACGGCTGCTTTTTCCTAACCGCGCGGATTTGTAAATGGCGTCGACAATTTTCATGCGATGCACGGCTTCTTCGCCCGTGCAAATAAACGGATGGAGACCCCGAAGCGAGCCGACCCAGTGTTTCAACTCGTTTTCGTACGACTTGCGGTACAGGACCTGAGGAGTGTCGTGCGTGACCGGAGCGACGTTCACGAGATTGCCGTGCATTCGCTTGAGAATGCGGAATGGATTGAGCGAACCGCTCCCCTCCGTTCCAAAACAATCGCAATAGAAAAAATCCTCGTGCGCCTCGAACGACCAGCTTGTTTCTATCGTCAGTGTCGACCCGTTCTTCATACGGATGAACACAATGGCCGAATCTTCCAGTTCTTTGGAGTTGTGCCTGTAGGTGGCAGCGATGACCTCTTTCACTTCGGGATACCCCATCATCCAGAACGTCAGGTCGAACATCACAATGCCGAGGTCCAGCACGACACCGCCGCCCGATTGCTCTTTTCGCATAAACCACGGATTGGCGACGCTCATTTTTTTCAGCCAGCCGGCCTTCGCATAGTAGACTTTCCCCAACTCGCCGCCGTCGATGAAGCTTTTGAGGATCATGGCATCGGGGCGAAAGCGGTTGTTCATCCCCACCATCACTTTGCGACCGTTCTTTTTCGACGCTGCAACAATCTCGATCGTTTCTTTCTGGTTTCGTGCCAGGGGTTTCTCGACTAGGAGATGCTTCTTCGCCTCCAGAGCAGCAAGTGCGATATCATGGTGAAAATTTGTCGGCGCGCAGATGTCGACACCGACAACTTCATCCTCCACGTCAAAAAGTTCTTTATAATCCTTATAATAGTGCGGGATGTTGTATTTGCGTGCAATGAATTGCGCCTTCCCTATGTCAACGTCGCAAATCGCGACAACTTCCGCGTCCGGGATTTTGGTGAGTATGGGAAGGTGAACGTTCTGGGAGATCGTTCCCAGTCCGATTACGGCGATGCGTGCGCGTTCCATTCGGTAGGAGATTCTACTTACGTTGCGATAAGTTCCATGGCGGACTTACCATGCCTGGCGGAAAGAAACTCTTTTGTGACTTCTGCGATACCTCCGCCGTCGAGCTTCATTTGCTTGTGAAGCTCGGCGGGCGTCCCTTGCTCAATGAATTGATCCGGTATGCCGTGGAGTTTCACAGACGCGTTGTTCAATCCATGTTTCGCGAGCGTCTCCAGAACAGCGGAACCGAAACCACCGTGGATCACATTATCTTCAACCGTCACGATACTCTCGAACCGTGCGGCAATAGATTTCAGAAGATCTTCATCAAGTGGTTTCACGAATCGCATGTTCACGACTTCGGCTTCGATTCCCTCTTTCGAGAGAAGCTCTGCCGCCTTTACGGCATTCGGGACCATATTGCCAATCGCGAGAATAGCAACATCTCGGCCCGTTCGTGCTATCTCGGCTTTTCCAATTGCCACCGTTTTGAATTCTGATCGAACGGGCACTCCCAGCGCATTCCCCCTCGGATAGCGTAACGCTATCGGTCCATTCCTGTACTCGACTGCCGTGTAGAGCATATCGCGTAACTCTTGTTCATCCTTCGGGGCCATAATGACCATACCCGGGATGCACCGGAGGTAGGAGAGGTCAAAGACGCCGTGATGCGTCGGGCCGTCTGCACCAACCAATCCTCCACGATCCAGGACGAACACGACGTGGAGATTCTGAATTGCAACGTCGTGGATAATCTGGTCGTATGCACGTTGCAGGAATGTTGAATAGATTGCAGCGACGGGAATGTAGCCCTCCGTCGCCAAACCGGCGGCAAACGTCACGGCATGCTGCTCAGCGATACCGACGTCGAAGTAACGCTCGGGCATCTCCTTCTGTAAGATCGTAAGGCCCGTTCCATCGGCCATCGCGGCGGTTATTCCCACGACGCTCGGGTTCATCCTGCAAATTTCGACGAGGGCTTTCCCAAAGAGTGTTGTGTATGCCGGCGGTGCATTCGACTTGTGCATGGTTCCGGTCACTTTGTCGAACGGCGTTACTCCATGCAATCGCGTGATCTCTTGCTCGGCAGGAGGATAGCCCTTCCCTTTTTCCGTGGCGATGTGGATGAGAATGGGGCCCTTCAAATCCTTCACATGCTGGAATACTCCAGCAAGCTTCACCACATTGTGTCCGTTGAATGGACCGAAATAACGGAATCCGAGAGCCTCAAAAAGCATTCCCGGCGTGATGATTGATTTGACCCCCTTCTCCACTTTTTGTGCTACAGCCCGGAGACGATCGCCAAACGTATCGAGCTTGCCGGTGAGATCCCAAACATTCGCTTTGAATTTGTTGTACGTTGGATGGGTAAGAACTTCGTTGAAGTAATTCTGCAGCGACCAGGTCTGGGGAGAATGTGATGAGAGCGAAATCATCTGATTGTCGTTGAGGACAACGATGATATCTTTCTTGAGCAGGCCGGCATTATTCATGGCTTCATACGCCATCCCGCCTGTTAACGACCCATCTCCAACAATCGCAACAACTTTGAAATCATCGCCCTTGAAATCGCGAGCCGTGGCCACACCGAGCGCCGCCGACATCGCTGTACTCGCATGCCCTGCGCCGAACACATCGTACTCGCTCTCGTCGCGCCGCAGAAAGCCGCTCAGGCCATGCAGCTGGCGAAGAGTACCGAACCGCTCTTTTCGTCCCGTGAGCAGCTTGTGGGGATATGCTTGATGGCCGACGTCCCACACGAGCTTGTCGTGCGGTGTGTTGAAGACGTAGTGAAGAGCCACGGCAAGTTCCACCGCTCCCAACCCTGCGCCTAAATGCCCTCCGGTTTTCGACACTGAATCGACGAGAAATTCCCGTAGCTCCGCGGCCACATAGCGGAGCTCCTTCACATCGAGTTTGCGGAGATCCACAGGGAAGTTAATCTTATCAAAAAATCGAAAATGGCTTTGATCCATTTGCTTCTCAGGATTGGGATCTACGATTCGAGGTCGCTTAATTCAAACTGTCCGTCTGCATCCTTGCTGAGTTTTTTCAACCGTAATTCCGTGGCACGGAGTTTCTCGCCACAGAATTTCGAAAGCCGAATTCCTTCTTCATACAATTCCATCGCCTGGTCCAGCGGCACCTCTCCAGACTCCAACGACTCAACGATTGCTTCCAACCGTTTGAGCGAAGCCTCAAAACTCTGTCCATCCGTCTGCGGTTTGCTCGATTTCGCTGTTTTCTTTGTCGTCATGGCTTTTCGACGCGCGCCGGAACTTCGCCATCGTGAAACTGAATCGATGCACGCTCTCCTTCGTGCAATGTTTTCGCCGACATTACCACTTTCCCATCTTGTCTTATCATCGCATAACCCCGGCCCAGGACCCGCTCGGGACTCAATGCCTCCAACCGTTGATGAAGAGAAAGCTGACGTCCTCGGGAGAGCTCCTGGAGATGGGTCATGGCGAGATTAAGACCCCGCTCAAGTTCATCGTTACGCTGAGCGAATTGTCGTAGCAAGTCTTTGGGCTTATTGAATGAATAGCTTGACAGAAGGCTCTGAATTCGATCACGCAGTACCGTGATTCGATCTTCAACATTCTGACGCATAGTATAGCATAAATTGCGAAGAATATCAAGGAGTTCGGTGCGGTCGCGCACCACCAATTCCGCCGCCGCGGAGGGAGTTGGAGCGCGCAAGTCGGCAACGAAGTCGGCTATGCTGAAATCAACCTCGTGCCCCACCGCACTGATGATTGGAATCTTCGACGCGTAGACGGCGCGCGCAACGACCTCCTCGTTGAATGCCCAGAGGTCCTCGAGCGATCCTCCGCCGCGCCCCACGATCATGACATCCACGTTGCCATAGCGATTCATCTCTCGGATTGCCTCCGCAATCTCCTCTGCTGCGCCGGCTCCTTGTACTCGCACGGGATATATGACGACTTCCAGCGTCGGAAACCGCCTCGAGAGCACGGAACGAATATCCTGAAGCGCTGCGCCGCTGACTGACGTGACAATACCTATTCGCTCGGGATACTCCGGTATTGGTTTCTTGTGGGTTTCTTCAAAAAGACCTTCGGCCGCCAGCTTCTTCTTCAGACGCTCGAACGCAAGCTGAAGTTCGCCTATTCCCAAGGGTTGAAGCTGTACGACATCGATTTGATAATTGCCCCGGGGAGGATAGACAGTGATCGAGCCTCGGGCGATGACTTTCATCCCGTCCTCCGGCTTGAAGTGTAAATTCGAAACGCGGCTTCGCCACATCACGGCAGAGATCTGCGCGCCTGCATCTTTGAGCGTGAAATACAGATGGCCGGACGTGTGAAGCTTAGCGTTCGAAACCTCGCCCTGAATCCAGACTTGCGCGAAGGAGCTCTCCAGTGCGACCTTGATAAGACTCGTTACTTCCGAAACCGACAGGACTTTCTGTTCTTCGCTTTTCTGCTTCATGATGGACTCAAAATAGAGAAAGCTCGTTTGACATTCAACAGATGAATAGGACACGGGAATAACCGATCAGAACGGATTGCGACGGACTACAGCTAGTGAGAATCTTGTCATCCCGGTCGATCAGCTCAATCGGCCTCTTTGTGTCCCATTCACTTCTTGTCTTTCAGTGCACTCTTGGGTATATTGGCACGTCTTAGTCTCCAATGTGAAAAGGAAACTACAATGAAGCTTGATGTTCTCGCCATCGGTGCTCATCCGGACGACGTGGAGCTCGCATGCGGCGGCACCGTTGCGTCACTGGTACGACAGGGACACAAGGTTGCCATTGCGGATCTTACACAGGGAGAGCTTGGCACTCGCGGCACGAAAGAGATCCGAGCAATGGAAGCCGAGCGGGCCGCCAAGATTCTCGGCGTTTCGACACGCCGCAATCTTGAAATCCCTGACGGAAACATCGAAATCAATCAGGCCAATCTCCGCAAAGTGGTAACTCTTCTTCGTGAGCTTCAGCCGAAAATCTTACTCATTCCACATTCTGTTGAGCGACATCCAGACCATGTTCACACTCATCGGCTATGCAAAGAGGCATGGTTCTATGCTGGCCTACGAAAGATACAGACCAAACTGAATGGCAAGACTCAAGAGCCGTTCCGTCCGCATAATTACTTTGAGTTTCTGCAATGGTATCATTTTACTCCCTCGTTCATTGCGGACATCTCGGATGCCTTCGAGACGAAGATGAAGGCCATCCGCTCACACGAGTCGCAGCTCCACAACCCGAACAGCAAAGATCCAGAAACGCGACTGAGCAGACCGGATTTTCTAGACAGAATCGAGACCGATGCCAAGTACTACGGCCAGCGAATCGGCGTCCAGTACGGGGAGCCGTTTTATTCCTACGCTCCGATTGGCATTAAAAATCCTTTCGATTTCATCATGAATAAGAGCTAGCGCCAACCGGATAAGCACAGAGCCCTTTGATGCCTTGCACGATTACGCTCATTAACCATGCAACAGTGCTGATCCAACTCGACGGCGTCAACATCCTGACCGATCCGATCTATTCGAACACAATCTCGTTTTTCATCCCCCGGCTTAAGAAACCCGGTATAGCGTTCCAAAACCTGCCTGCTATCCACCTCATCTTAATTTCGCACAACGATTACGACCACCTCAACCTGAGAACTTTACTTTAGAATGATCGTACGGTGGATTCCTATTTTTTCCAAAAACAATGCCTACATTCCTAAGGCCGAGAACACGATGAGTTATCTTGTTTGCTTCTCACTGAGATTTCCGTTAAATTTGTTTTGGCATTGAAGTTGCTCCGGAACGGAATAACATCGGCAATCGTTATACAAACTGATGAACATTCGCGAAACTTCCAAGATATTCGTCTCCTCAACACTCGTTCTTGCCTTCGGGCTTTTCAACGTTGGGCTGCCCGTTGCTCTGTATCTCTGCCCGATGATGAGCTCTCCCCAACCTGCTTGTCCGATGGCAAGCGACCGTGCTTCCCACGAGCTCGCTCTTGAGAATCAGAACTCTTCTTGCTGTGGAAAAGTTATTTTCGTAGAACGCAATACCACCCCGTTTGTCAAGAGTCACCAGGTTGACCAAGAAAAGATCGCTGTTGGTGCCTTGCTCAAAGAACATCCGACAGAAAATTTTTCTGCTGTTTTACATTCGACAACTGTCGAGTCGCCTCATCTTCATCCTCTCCCTCTCTTCCTTCTCAACTCTACGCTTCTCATCTAAGAAGTAACGCTTCTCTGTTCTGCCTTGTCGCCTGTTTCAGGTGACACATGGCATTCCTGTATCCCTTTATGAGCTTTGTTTGAGGCATCCTCTGTCTTCTTTGATCTTTTTCGCTCTGCTCTTTTAACGATCAGGACTAAGATTTGAACAACGACTATTGATCGACTTAACAAATTCAGGAGTGTAGCTCTCATGTCAAAAATCATCTTTCACCTTGCGATCCTTCTTGCTGTTCTCTTCCCCTTTGACTTAGGGGCACAACAGTCTGGCATCCTGAAGCTTCAGGATTTGGTCGCCGAAGCGTTGCAGAATAACCCACAACTGCGGGCAGCGCGGAATCAGACTGCCGCAGCAAGGACTCGGATTGATCAAGTTACTTCTTGGGAAGCACCGCAAGTCGGTGTCGAGTTCTTCCAGACGCCTGTTCAATCATTCCCCAATCCTGTAAAGAACGGAATGGAAACCGATTACTTCATCCAGCAAATGTTTCCATTCCCGGGAAAACTTTCTGCAATGGGACAAGCAGCAGAGAACAGCGCTAATATGATCGGCCAGGGCTACAAAGCACTCGAACGCAAAATCATCCGCGAGTTGAAATCTGCCTACTACGAGCTGTACCTCGTTCAGCGAAAGATTCAGATCAACGCCGAGAATCAAGACCTCGTGCGCCGATTCGTTGATATCGCAAGGAAGCAATATGAAGTCGGGATGGGCAAGCAGCCGGATATTCTACGCGCGCAGACAGAGCTATCTACTCTGATTAACAACGGCATTAACCTGCAAAGGGAAAAAAGAGTAGCGGAGGCAATGATTAATACGATTTTGGGTCGGCCGGCCAATGCTGATCTTGGTTTTGTGCCCGATATAGAGACAGATGTGCCGCGATGGACCTTTGAACAACTCCGCCTATTAGCGCTCGAGAACCGAGCAGAAGTAAAAGCGATGAATTTCAATATCGAAATGAATAAGGCCGAGCTGTCGCTCTCCAAGCGTGAGTATTTTCCCGATCTGATGGCACGGGTCATGTACAAAGACATGGCTATGACGGGCAATGATTTCTGGTCGGCGATGGTTGGCATCAGTATCCCGTTGTCCCCATGGTCGAGCGGCAAATACACTTCTAAGGTTCAAGAAAACGAGCTGAATGTGAAGAGAGCAGAAGACGAATTTACAAACATGCGCAACATGACCTTGTTCGAAGTGCAAGACGCACTCGTGAAAGTGCAGACGAACGAAAACCTGGTGCTCCTCTATAAGAACACCGTCATCCCGCAAGCGGAACAGACACTACAGTCCACGATCGCGGCTTATCAAACAGGTAAGACCGAGTTTCTCATGCTCATCGATGCCTACCGGATGCTCTTGATGAGCAGGTTGGATTACCATATGTCCGTCATGAATTACATGGCGAGCCAGGCCGCTCTGGAGCAGGCAGTCGGTCTCGATATCGATGGAATCAAACAACGAGTTCAATAGCACATTTGAGGAGCGCATCGAAATGAAGAAAATCGTTATCACCGCAATTCTCAGCATCGTACTCGGTTTAGCTGCAGGATGGTTTATCTTCCGGCCTGCGAGCCAGGCACCTTCAACCGGAGAAAGGAAGATCCTTTATTACCGGGATCCGATGAATCCACAGATCACGTCGGCGACACCCAAGAAATCTTCGGATGGAATGGATTTCGTTCCTGTCTACGATGAATCATCGGGCATCGCCGGGGAGAAGAAGATCGCTTACTATCGAGACCCGATGCACCCGTGGTTCACATCGGATAAACCGGGCAAGGCCCCCGACTGTGGAATGGATATGGTGCCGGTGTATGAAGGAGAAAGTGACACCAAAGGAATCAAGATCGATCCCGTGACTGTGCAGAATATTGGGGTCAAGGTTGAAACGGCTGAACGGAGGAAGTTGAACAAAATTATCCGCGCCGTCGGCAAGATAGAGTTTGATGAGAGAAAGATCTATTCCATTAATACGAAGATTATGGGATGGGTAGAAAAACTGTACGTGGATTACACAGGCAAGGCCGTCCGACATGGCGACCCCCTGATGGAACTCTATAGTCCTGAGCTTGTCTCCACGCAGGAAGAATATCTCCAGGCAATCCGATATAAAAAACAATTGGGAAGAAGCAGTATTGAGGAGGCGCGAAAAGGGGCAGAAGGATTAGTCGAAAGCGCGAAGCGCCGGTTGCTTTACTGGGACATATCGGAAGCTGAGATCCAAGAACTTGAAACGAGAGGAGTGCCAAAGAAAACAATGACATTCTATTCACCTGTCGACGGCATCGTCATGGAAAAGATGGTGTTCAAGGGGATGAATGTTATGGCGGGGATGGATCTCTACAAGATTGTCGACCTCTCCACGATCTGGATTATTGCTGATATCTATCAGTATGAACTTCCCTGGGTAAAGGTCGGTCAGCAGGCAGAGGTCGAGCTTTCCTATCTCCCTGGTAAAACCTTCAGGGGTACCATCACCTACATCTATCCGATGCTGAGTATGGAAACGAAGACCGCGAAGGTGAGAATCGAAGTCCGCAATACAGCAACGCTGGATTTCAAGCCGGAGATGTATGCGACGGTGAAGATTGCTTCTCCCGTTGTTGTTCATGCCGTCGCTGTTCCTGATCAAGCCATCATACGTTCTGGCGAAAGGAATATCGCTGTTATCGCCCTTGGCGGAGGATACTTTGATCCACGCGAAATAAAACTCGGTGTGATGGCGGAGGGGTATGTTCAGGTTCTTGAAGGGATCAAGGAGGGGGAGAAAATTGTAGTCTCATCTCAATTCCTCATCGATTCAGAGAGCAATCTGAAAGCTGCCATCGGATTGATGGCGGGACACGCAGGAATGGATATGTCAAAGCCGATGCAGGAAAAAGTGCCCCAAGACCAACTCAAAGGACACGAGATGAAAGAACCCTCAAAAGGTCATGAGACGAAGCGGGAGACACCGGTGAAGAAGCAGACCAAGAAGGATGATCACCAGGAACACGATATGGGTCAACCTTCAGGACAGAGGGAAGATGAGCCTGCACCAAAGCCAAAAGTGCAGAACCAGACAGAAAAAGTCGTTGATCCGGTGTGCGAGATGGAAATCACCCCCGTCAAGGAAAGATCCCACACCCATAAAGAAACAACATACTACTTCTGCAGTGAAGAAGATATGGAAAAGTTCAAAAAGAACCCTGAGAAGTACATTTCACTCGATCAACAATAAATCCTGGTGCAGTTCACTCCGAAATAGACAAAGGATTTGAATCATGTTGCAGAAAATAATCGAAGCATCCGTCCGCAATAAGTTCATGGTTATCCTCACCGTCCTTTTCCTCATCGGATGGGGCATATATTCAATGTTGAGCATTTCAATTGATGCGATTCCTGACCTGAGCGACGTGCAGGTGATCATCTATACCGAGTATCCCGGACAATCGCCGCGGATCGTTGAAGATCAAGTGACCTATCCCCTCACAACTGCAATGGTCGCTGTCTCCGGATCCAAAGTGGTGCGTGGATATTCTTTCTTTGGCTATTCACTGGTCTACGTTATTTTCGAGGATGGAACCGATCTCTACTGGGCGCGCAGTCGAGTGCTGGAATACCTCAACTACGCACAAAAGCGCTTGCCGCCGAAAGTGGTTCCAGCACTTGGACCTGATGCCACAGGAGTGGGCTGGGTGTTTATGTATACATTAAAATCTGATAAGCACTCACTGCAGGAGCTGCGGTCATACCAGGATTGGTATCTCAAGTATGAACTCACGGCTGTCGAGGGCGTTGCCGAAGTGGCAAGCATCGGTGGATTTGTGAAACAGTATCAGGTTACAGTCGACCCGACAAAGCTCTTAGCCTATCGCATTCCGCTCAATATGGTGGAGATGGCAATCAAGAACTCTAACAACGATGTTGGAGGTGAGGTCATCGAAATGAGCGAGATGGAGTTTATGGTGAGGGGGCTTGGTTACATTAAGTCTATCGATGATATCAAGAACATCCCGGTCATGGTGGATAAGAAGAGCGGTACGCCCGTGTATGTGAACGACGTTGCGGACGTGACGATTGGTCCGCTGATGCGGCGTGGTCTTTCGGAGAGCAATGGCGAAGGTGAGGTCGTCGGTGGCATCATTGTGATGCGCTATGGCCAGAACGCTTTGGAAATCATTGAGAATGTCAAGAAAAAGCTGGAAGTCCTGAAGCAAGGGTTACCAGAGGACGTGAAGATCGAGATCGCTTACGATCGATCAAGTCTTATTGAGCGGGCCATCGATACGCTCAAAGAAAAGCTGATCGAGGAGATAATTATCGTGGCTCTTGTATGCATCATCTTCCTGCTGCATGCACGCAGCGCATTGGTCGCCATCTTCACATTGCCGACGGCAATCTTAATCGCCTTTATCGTGATGAAAGCGCAGGGGATCAACGCGAACATTATGTCCCTTGGCGGTATTGCCATCGCCATCGGGGCTATGGTTGATGCCGCGATCATTATGATCGAAAATGCTCACAAACATATCGAGCACGAAGCGCTCAAGCCTCCTGAGGAGCGCAAAGATCACTGGCAGGTCATTCTCGATGCGTCCAAAGAAGTAGGACCCGCTCTGTTCTATTCCCTGCTTGTGATAACCGTCTCGTTCATCCCTGTCTTCACGCTCGAAGCACAGGAAGGACGGCTCTTTAAGCCATTAGCCTTTACGAAAACGTACTCGATGGCGGCTGCGGCGTTACTCTCCATTACCATCGTTCCGATCTTGATGGGGTACTGGATTCGCGGAAAGATCCTTCCTGAAGAAAAAAATCCCATCAATCGGTTCCTTATCAGAATTTATACTCCCGTCGTTGATTTCGTTTTGAAACATAGTAAATGGGTCATCGTGGCAGCGTTGGTTCTGATGGGAATCACGGTTATCCCGTTCACACGGATCGGTTCGGAGTTCATGCCGCCGTTGTACGAAGGTGATCTCCTGTATATGCCGACGACGTTGCCGGGAATGTCCATCACCAAAGCGCGTGAGGTATTGCAACAAACAGACAAAATCCTCCGACAATTTCCTGAAGTGCACCATGTCTTCGGCAAGATCGGTCGAGCCGAAACAGCCACAGATCCTGCCGGGCTCGATATGGTCGAAACCACCATTATGCTGAAACCGGAAAGTGAATGGCGGCCGGGCATGACGGTTCAGAAACTCATCGATGAGATGGACCGTGCCATTCAATTTCCCGGCCTTACGAATGCCTGGACGATGCCGATCAAAACCCGCACGGATATGTTGAGCACCGGCATTAAAACTCCGGTCGGCATCAAGATTTCCGGTCCCGATCTCAAAGTGCTGGAACAAATAGGGAAAGAAGTTGAGTCCGTCATGCGCACAGTTCCGGGCACGTTGAGCGCCTTTGCGGAACGGGCAGTTGGTGGGAACTACCTCGATTTCGACATCAATCGGAAAGAGGCCGCCCGTTATGGCTTGACCGTCGGCGATGTGCAAAACGTCATCCAGACCGCGATGGGCGGGATGAGCATCACCAACACCGTCGAGGGCCTGGAACGCTACACGGTCAATCTTCGGTACAGCCGCGAGCTGCGTGATAATCTCGAAGCGCTACGGCGGGTGCTTGTTCCAGCTCCAACTGGAGAACAGATCCCCATTGGCCAGCTTGCCACCATCACTCCGCGCAAAGGGCCAATGGTCGTTCGCAGTGAAGATACGCGCCCCAATGCCTGGGTGTATGTCGACATTAGGGACATCGACGTAGGAACCTACGTGCAAAACGCAAAGAAAACCGTTGCAGCACAAATCAAACTGCCCGCAGGCTACAACATCATCTGGAGCGGTCAGTACGAGTATATGCAGCGTGCTGAGAAGCGATTGATGTATGTCATCCCGATGACGTTGTTCATCATCTTTGTCATCATCTATCTCAATACTCGCTCCGTAACGAAGGTCGCCATCGTCTTCCTTGCAGTCCCTTTCTCTCTGATTGGCGCCTTCTGGTTCCTGTACCTACTTGGCTACAATCTCAGCATTGCGGTCTGGGTTGGCATCATCGCCCTCGCTGGTCTGGACGCGGAAACAGGCGTTGTCATGCTTCTTTATCTTGACGTTGCATACGACGAGTGGAAGAAAAAAGGACTGATGCGCGGGTTGAAAGACCTGAAAGATGCCATCCACCATGGTGCTGTGAAGCGTGTGCGACCCAAAATCATGACGGCTTCGGTCATCATCGCGGGCCTGCTGCCAATCATGTGGAGTCATGGAACAGGAGCCGATGTGATGAAGCGGATCGCTGCTCCGATGGTCGGCGGCGTTGTAACGTCTGTGTTATTGGAGCTGGCAGTGTATCCAGTGATTTATTATCTCTGGAAAAGCTGGAGTCTGAGAAAAGAATTAGCTGCCGAAGGAAAGCTACTCGAAGACTAAGAGAGTAGCAAGGCAGCGAACCCGAAAGGAGAACGAAGAGAATGAAAACAACATCTGCCGCTGTTCTTGCAGTTCTGCTGATTGGCTGCTCGTCGGCGGTCTTTGGACAACACAAACATGCGCAAATGTTGGAGATGCTGAGGGATTCTGTGATGATGGACTTAATGATGGACCATATTGCTTCAGATAACCAGAGGCGCACGCTCATGATGGAGAAGATGATCTACTATGCCGTTGGCGACACCGTGAGAATGACGGAAATGTGCAGGATGATCATCGACGACAAAAGGATGCTTCCGATGCTCAAGACGATGATTGATGAAAAGAACAAATCAAACAAAACCACACGATAGGAGAACCATAACATGAAACGATTCAGTCTGTTGATGACGATAATAATAACAGGGCTTCTTGGATTTTGGAGTACCTCACTCGCACAGCAGCACGATCATCAAAAGCAGAAACAACAAACAAAAGCAGTTCAGTCCCAGGAGCAGACCAAGGAGGTTTACTCTTGTCCCATGCATCCGGATGTTGTTTCAGATAAGCCGGGGAACTGCCCAAAATGCGGAATGAAATTGGAGAAAAAAGAACAACCTATCGAGGACCCCACCAAGAAGATGTCCGGCATGATGGGAAGCCCTACATTCGAGCAGTCCATTGAGGGCTACCGGGTTCAGGTGTGGCTTATCACGCAGGAAGAGCATAAGAACAAGATGCAAGGACACAAGCACGATTCTTCCGACGCGGGCATGATGAAACATGACATGATGGGGAAGGAGCAGAGTCACGACATGAAGAAGATGGATCACGGGATGATGGGGAAAGGAATGATGCAGCATGAGAAGAAAGAAGACCAAAGCAAGATGATGGAGGCGATGTTTGCCGGCACTCACCACATCATGGTGGTCGTGACGGATGAGAAGACAAACAAGACCGTTGAAGATGCAAAGGTGAAGATCGAGTGGACCTCACCGGCAAATAAAACGGCTGTCGTCGAGCTTAAGGAGATGATGGATCATTTCGGCGGTGGGATGACGCTTGAGGAGAAAGGCCAGTATTCCATCGCAGTGGGATTCAATGTATCCGACAAAAACTACAAAGCGCAGTTCACGTTTCAGCAGAACTAAGTGATTCACATTTAATCATGGAGGGTTGCGAAATGAGAAAAGCACGTCTGTTATTCATACCGCTTGCCCTTGCACTTGTGGTAAGCCACAGCATGGCTCAGCATCATCAGTCCGATCTGAAACTATCGTCGAGGAAAAGCCCAGCCCTTGCGGCGGTGTTGTCTCTTCAACCCATTCCCGTCGATCTCGGAAGCTTCTACGCAGGGAACTGGGAACGCGGCATCCTCTACACGGCAGCGGAAGTTGCACTGTTTATTCCGGCAATAGTCTTGATCACGGAGAACTCCAACTGGTTCGGCCATCACCGCTACGACTCCTATTACTACACCGATCCGAATCGAAGGACGTGGACACGAGCCGAACGCGAGAGGTTCTACTACTTCATCGGCGGTTATCTGCTTGTGAAGGTCATCAGCGCATTCGACGCGGGCTACACAGTTGAACGGAGCAACGCAACGCTTTCGGTGCGGTACGAACGAGAGCAGAATTCTCTTGGCCTCTCGATGGCTATTCCCATCCGCTGACAGTATCGGCAAGGGCGTCGAAGGCTTCCCGGCAAAGTTCCACAAGCAGAGGTGGTAAACAGACTGAAATGAACCCAGGAACGTGACTATGAAAACCGTGATGCTGTCAATAGTTACTCTCGTTGCCGCTGCCATCATAGCAGGGTGTTCGGACAGATCAGTTTCGCCTGATGAGAGTTTCGACCAAGCGCAATTCACCGTTACACCCGGTGACGGAGTAGCAAACGTGAATCTCGACACGCCGATTGTTTTTACCTTCCGCAAATCGGCGGATCGGCAGAATGTTGAGCGCAATTTCTTTCTCATCAGTGAAAAGGGGATGGCGGATTCACTCTGCCCCGTTTCAACGATGATGAGCCATGGCAACATGATGACCGCGATGTCGGATTCATCAAAGATGCATCATCTCGACCAATATCACTCCACACGCGGGAGGTTTACCTGGAATGGTGAAAGCACTCAATGCACGTTTCAGCCTGACTCCCTGATGACGTCCGGCACGCACTATATGATCCATATCGGACGTGACATGGTGCGGATGATAGAACAAAGGATGGGCGACATGGGCATGATGGGAGGCCACGGAACCAGCATAATGAGCAGCGACATGATGCTGCATTTTTGGACGAACGATACAATACGTGGAATTCGATAGCACCGATACCCTCGAGTCATTACAGACCATTGAGGATTCGAAAGGAAGGGTAACACTATGGTACTCTGGCATAATGAAGAAGACACAACGCGCAGTCCGTACATGGTTCATGCAGGAGAGCCTGTTGCGATCTGGGTGGGGACACATCCGATTGAACATGGACAATACGTGAGATTGGAATGGCACATCACAAACCGCGATGGAGGTCGGACAGAAGGGGGTGCCGAGGCCCACTGGCATTTCAACGACTACGGTCGCGGCAACAGCTATTGGCTAGCAACCTTTGGCCCGTTCACTGCGGGAGATACAGTAGAATATGTGATCGTCGGTCAATCAAAAGACGGTGAAATCTTTTCCCGTAAGCATGAGTTTGTGGTTGAAGAGTCAAAAACGTACGCAGAACAATAATGGCGAATTTTACTTCAGGAAAGGAAACAATCATGGCAAAAGACCCCGTCTGTGGAATGGAAGTCAAAGAGAACGAAGCGGCTGGTAAGAGCGAATACAAGGGCACAATCTATTATTTCTGCGCGCCTGGTTGCAAGAGAGCATTCGATCAAAACCCCGAACAATTCCTGAGATCACCGGAAAGTAGAGGGTTGGGGGAAACGGATTCTTCATCATGACACAAGAACACGTGAATGGACGCACGGCAATCGATCCGGTCTGCAGGCTGTTGATCCTTCAATCGGAAGCGCCTCGAACAGCAGAATTTAGGCGTCAGGTGTACTATTTCTGTTCAGCGATTTGCAGATACCTATTTGCGCAGAATCCGGAACGATACACAGTTCAAGATGAAAGAGGCTATTTCTTTGCAGTGATGGATCGCCGCTACATGTTCCATAAGTCACATGGTTAACCTTGATCGAAAGCATAAGGAGGGAACAACCATGAAGAAGGTAACCGCATATGTAAACGTGCTTCAGATCCAATCATTGGTGAAGGCGCTCGGGGCAATCGGAATTCGCGAAGTAGAAATCTTGGAACATTATTCAACGGCAGCGAAGATTTCGCGGATAAAGCTCGTCTGCGGGGATGGACAGGTTGATCAGGTTGAATCGATGATTTATCAAATTGCAAGGACCGACTCTGCCTGTGATAGTTGTTTCTTTGTGAGAGATACTCAGTCTCTCATGCAAAGAACTTCGCTTCATAGTCCGACAGTGTAAAGAGAGAGCGGTGGAAAAACTCTTGTTGTTGGATCCATAGAAAACCTCTGTGAGAGCATGTTCACGTAGTAGAACATAGCAGAGGGAAAATCTTACATAGGAGACATAGCCATGAAAACGACATATTTTATCCTAGCGGCGTTGCTTGTAGCGGCCCTGTTCATAGGTTGTGGAACCACGATACCAGGCGGATATCACGGAGTCTTCTGGCAACGTTTTGAAGGAATCGATACGACGATTTACGCCGATGGTTTCAAATGGCATTGGCCCTGGAGCGATGTGGTGCTTTATGATACACGCTGGAAAACCGAGAGCGAAAACGTCGATATCCTTTCTCTCGACGACCTTCACATGACCGTCGAAGTCGCTCTTCGGCTAAGGCCGAAAGACGATCAGTTGTATGCGCTCCATCAGGAAGTCGGCCCCAACTATTACAATGAAGTGGTGCAGCAGCAGTTTCGGGCGGTGTCGAGGACCGTGTTCGCCAAGTACAAGTATAACGATATCACGAAGAAAAGTCTTGAAATCCAGAATGTAATTCTGGCGCAACTCCGAGAGGCGATCAACGGCAAGCATCTGGACCTGAATGCCGTCGAGCTCAAGCATGTAGACTACCCGCCGCTTGTCAAACAGGCTGCGGATACGAAACTCGCAACGGAGCAGCGTCTGATGCAGAAGGAATTCGAGCAGAGGATCGCAGAGAAAGATGCCGAGATCAAAATCATCGAAGCAAAAGGTCAGCAGGTTGCACAACGGATTATCGACAGCACATTGACGCCGGCCTATCTCCAATATCGCGCTCTCGATGTGCAGAAGGCATTGATCAACAGTAGCAATGCCACGTTTTTCTTCGTTCCCCTGGGTCAAAATGGACTCCCGATCCTTTTGAATGCAGAAATGATGGGCAAGAAACGATGATGAGCGATCTCCATCACACGATGAAAAGCAACAGAGAACGAGCTGCCATGAATGATGGCGGGCCTTGGCACGGGCGCTGCGGTGGGCAGCGCCCGTGCTCAACATTATGAAATGGACATGAAGAAGATCATCGCATACGTGAACACCGTGAGAGTGCACTGGTTGGTGGAAGAACTGGAGAAAGCAGGCATTGGAGAAATCCTGGTCACGGAATACTTCTCACCGTTGTCAAAGATTTCGAGATGTGAATTCCTCTGCGTTGAAGGACACGTTGAAGAGATGCGGGAGATTGTTCGCCGTGTTGGTACGGCAGGGGATCCTTCGGACCACTGCTTCCTGGTAGAAGATTTTGACCCCGATCTCCCGGGCCAAATCCCGCTCGGAAAGCGGATAAGTAAGTTAGAAGAGTCGCGCATCAAACAACTCATCAATGTGCTCTTGAGCGGCATGGGGAGAAAGATTTCATTTTCGTTCGCCGTCATCACGTTGAGCATTGTTCTTGTGGGACTTTTTATCCATATGCGGGGAGCGGAATTGGAGCAACTTGTCCGGGAATCAAATGAAGAGGTCTGGCAAATGACCCGCGCGACCAAGCAAATACAAGGTGCAATGTTACAGGTAATGTTGGCTGCTGAACAGCTCCATCGAGGCGAAAGATCGGATGCAACGAAAACGTTTGAGGAAGCGCGAAGGACGTTGCAGGAAGCTGTTTCAGTGTTGAAGGAGGCAGGAACTGTACATGGCAGTCTCCTCGATTCGCTTGTGGCTCTTCATCATCAATTTCAAATTGTTGCGAATGGCCTGTTTGAGATCACAGATTCTGAGTCTTCGTTGTCCCACGACGAGCTTATGACAACATTGAATAAGCTCCACCTTGAATTGATGAGTGTGTTGCTTTCCCTCGAGCGGGTTGTCAGTGATCGAAGTGCTGAAAAGGAACTTCAGACCAGGGAAGCGATCAGTGAAGTGAGAAACTCTTTGATTGCGCTGGCAGCGCTTGCCATCATACTGTCAGGTTTTATGTGGCTCTGGACGGAGCGAAGGGTCTCACGACCTTTGGGGTTGGTCGTAGAGTCCGCAAGAGTTATAGACAGAGGAGAGCTCAAATGAAAAAGAGAACCATTCTTTGGCTCATTGGCCTTTCTCTGTTGCTCGGATCGATGGCGTTCCTGGGAGGCTGTTCGGTCAGTCATGAAACCATGCGCGGGTCCGTCGTAATGAAATTTGACGATGAAGCCCACATTTGCATCGGCAGCGGCGATGGTGCTGCTCTGGGACAATTCCTCAATGTCTACAGGATTAAGGTCGATGGTAGAACATGGCTTTTCGATTATCAGCAGCGATATCCAACAGCAGAGGTCAGGCCAACAAAATACGAAAAGATCAAAGTCGGTGAAGTGAAGGTGATCCGGATCTTCGATGAGCATTTTGCGGCGGTACAACTCGTTTCCGGTGAGCTTGAATCCAGCGACATCGTGGAACGATCACCATAGAAGTAAGAAGGTTACTATGAAAACAATTTCTCAAACGATCTCCGTGTTTGTGCTTGCATTAGCCTTCGTAGGGTGCAGCACAAGCATCGCAACAAAAAAGAAAGAGCGACCAAGTCCGGTTGTCATCATCAGGCCGAATGAGCCAATTGCCATTATGCCGTTTGAAACTGAGAATGCACTCTCGAACCTCGGCGGACAGGTTTCGGATGAGGTGATTGTCTATTTGCTCGAGCATGCCCCACAGTTGAAAATCATCCCCGCAACGGTTGTGCGCAACTACTTGCTCAGTTCAAATCTCGGCGTTAGCGGCTTGCCGGACGCCCACACGATTCATAGCTTAAGAGAAGGATTGAAGTGTAGGTATCTGTTAACAGGAAATCTTTTTACATCGATCGGCGAGGTGCGCTACACAAAATCGTATTCGAATAGACTTGCCAGCGGCAGTGTCACTGTTCGTCTGATCGACTGTGACTCCCTTAATGTGATCTGGGCAAAGCATGAGGACGCCACCTATACGACATCGACTTTTTACTATGCCGACAATGAGCAACGATCAGCCTATCTTACGGACGGCCAGTTACTGCAGGGCCTCATCAGAAACCTGGGGTATGCTGTTGCACGCAATTTTTATGAACCTGACTAGGAGTACGAGCCATGGTGAAAGATTTCGTTTGCGGTATGGAAGTCGATGAGACGGATGATCACACACCATTCCAAGAGTTTGGGGGCGAGAAATTCTATTTCTGTTGTGTAGAATGCAAACTTATTTTTAGCCGTGATCCACTCACATTTATCCGACAGAATGATCAAGTGAAGCAATACGCGAAGGACATTGTGTGTGGTATGGAAACAGACGTGACAAATCCGCAATTCAAAATCCAATACCACGGGCAATCGTATTATTTCTGTTCACAGTCGTGCTTGCGGGAGTTTGAGCGAAATCCGCAGCAATATGTCAGTCAATGGAAATAGCCAAAGAACTTTTAGGAGCAGACCATGTCTGAAATTCGACAGGATGTCACTACTCTTATTGTGGGGATTTGAATCCGTGTTCAAAGGAATAGGCAAGAAAATAACAATCGTATTTGCGGTTCTGACCCTCACTGTCCTTGGCGCAGACTTCTTTATCTGGAATAAGATTGAAGGAGTTGAACGTTCCGGTGCCGCAGCAACTCGAAGCGTTCAATCAGCCTTGCGTGCGGCGCGAGTAGTGCAGAATTCAATCTATAATGAAATCTGGTCCGTCGAGCGATTTCATCGGGGTGAGGTTGAATACGCACAACAGCAGTTCCAGGGTGCGCGTGTGCAGATGGATGATGCCGTTCAAGTCTTGAGAGAATCCAATCTGTTGAATGCCGTTGAGTCCGATTCCCTCTCTGATGTGCGGCATCGTTTCCATAAGGTTGTCCAGAGAATGTTTGGTGTAAGTGATAGCCTCAAGAAGGTTGAGCAAACGGGCCATTTCAAGAGGGTTGACGAGCTTTCACGAACCCATCAAGTCTTTATGGCGTCCTTGAATCTACTGCATCGCCAACTTGAAGAAATTCTTTTCACTCTTCAACTCAGAACAAGTGAGCTTGGGGTTCGCATCCAGCAAGAAAACAGTGGTGCGATCAAGGAGGTAAAGTGGTCCCTATCGATGCTTGCGCTGTTTGCCGTGTTTGTAACAATTGTCACTTGGTTTATGACCGAACGCCTTGTCACGCGTCCCATACAGAAATTGACTGAAGAGGTAAGCTCAATTCGATCGAGTGACATGAACCATCGGATTCATATCGGAGCCAAAGATGAGATCGACCTCTTAGAACAGAGCTTCAATCAGATGATGGAAGATCTGCAAAAGAATATCGAAAAACGGCAGCAGGATGAAATGGAACTCATGAGGGAGCACAAGCTCGCCGCGATTGGCCAGCTTGCTCAAGGTATTGCTCATAATCTCGTGAATCCGCTAGGTGTCATTTCGTTGGCATCAGGTGTTTTAGCGAAAAAAATACCGTTGAGTGTGGAAGTAGAATTTATTGCCGGCGCTGCTAAGAAGATGAAGACGATCATCGATACCTTATTGTACAAGAGCCGCCAGGAACAGACGCTAGCGAGGCAAGAGATCAACCTTAATCAGCTGATTTCAGAGGATTTGCATTTCCTTGAAGCAGACCTCGAGTTCAAACATAAGATCAAAAAAAATATACGGCTTGACGAGAATCTCCCGTTAGTGGTCGGAGTCTATTCAGACTTCAGTCAAAGTATTATGAATCTTGTACGCAATGCAATGGATGCGATGCATCGGTCAACTGTGAAACTCCTGACGATACAAACACGATTCGATGACCAAAAAATCTATATCGATGTCGCCGATACAGGCTGCGGGATTCCAGAGGAAAACATCCCAAGATTATTCGATCCCTTCTTCACGACGAAACCGCTCAGAGGAAACGAAATCGGAGACGAACCCACTGGAACCGGACTTGGACTCTCGAGCTGTTACCAGCTTCTTCAACCCTATGGAGCCATGATCACAGTAAAAAGTAAAGTCGGAGAAGGCTCGGTATTCTCGATTACTATTCCACGTGACTCAATAGACGTAGAAAGGACCAAATCATGAAAATCTTTATTCTCATTGCGTCAAGCTTATTTCTCTCATCATGCATGCACCTGGGGATGATGGGAACTGATGGAGATCATCAATCGAGGGACCGTCAAGCCGCCTCTGAATCAGTACTTGAAAAAGAAGTCACATTCAGAGAAATAAAAGCGACGGCGATCTTTCCTCCGCTGCAGGTTGGAAAGGAAGCGATGTTTACGCTGAAGCTCACAAATGTACATACCGGCCAGCCGCTCTCCGGTGCTCAGGTGTCATTTCACGCGGCATACGTCCATTCTGCTGAGGAATCACAGATGAAAGGCATGCACGCGATGCACGGAGAGATTGATTCCGCCCATGCACGCGCGGCTCAGGAGCACGATGTCGACCTCGATCTGGAAGTTGCAGAGAGCTCTAACCAGGGCATCTACGTAATAAGCTTTCCACCTTCCCAACCGGGCGAGCATCAAATCATGTTTCACATTACCGCGATTGGCGATCAATTGCTTGAGCCTGATATCGTCATCGAAGCTACCCGACACGCGTCGACTTCGACTGTAGATCATGGCGGCATGATGCAGGGAATCGGTGGAGCGTCAGAATATGCAATCATCGGCGCGGCGCTGATGGGAGCCTTGATGCTTGTCCTGTGGGTAACCGGCGGACGAATGTTTTAAATGAAAGGAACAGAATATCATGAAACAGTTAGCTTGGATTGCAGTGCTCGTGTCTGCGTTGGGGATAATCGGATGCAGCTCATCTTATACCATCAAGGTGATTGATGGGCTTCCCAAGGAGATCTATCTCACGTTCGGCAAGGGGGCCGATGTGAAGGTCGGTGACGTGTTCGTGCTTTATCGGGTCGTCACCCCCTCGGGCGGAGGAGGCTCTCACGGTGCGCATGGCGCAGGAGGCCAGATGAACCTGAAACAGGAGATCGGCAGAGTTCAGGTGGTGCAGATTGTTGATGAGTTGCACGCTTCGGTCAAGATTCTTTCGGGTGTAGTACAAGATGGAGTGACAGCCGAAAAAATGCGGTAACGGTACTGGTTCAACGCAAAAGAGGATACAATCATGATTTGTCAAGAATGCGGCACAACGAATAAGGATGATGCAAAATTCTGCTCCAACTGTGGCGCAGAGCAGCACCGGGCAGAATCGCACCACGAGCTCAAACGATGCTTTCATTGCGGCTTCGAGAATGAGCGTGACGCACGGTTCTGTGCAAGCTGCGGCATTGAGATGAAACGGCCCCACCATCAGCCGGCGCACAAGGATCATCATCACGAACCAAAGCTGCCCAAGAAAAACGAAAAGCGTGTCTATACAAGACTCAAATGGCATCCCGCGTTGTTGGGACTGTTGATTATCGGCGGAGTTACAATATTTCTCGCTCTCCCGTACATCACAGTAAATCCACCGGGGCGTAAGTCTCAGACCGTGCCGCTGATTGAGCAACGAAGTGGTGACCCAGAACTTGAAGCCAGGGTCCTGCAGATTGCATCAAAGTTTATTTGCTCCTGTGGAACATGCGGTGAGCAGCCGCTCGACATTTGCACGTGCAATAGGGCTGTCGAAGAGCGTCAGTTTATCAGAAACAACCTGCAGGGGGGACAAAGCGACGAACAAATTATTGCAGGCTTAAATAGCCTTTTCGGCTGGATGAAGCCAGAGTTCGTAGCTCGCTCTGATTCACTTGCAAGACCACGTAGCCCGTCTGCGAAACTAACATTACCGAAGCAGAATAGAAATCCGCTGTTTTCCTTTGCCACTAAGGTCGCCGGGAACAACAAGATTGCGACAACTGCAGATCGGGTCGAGATTTTTTCTCACTTCACATGCGCGTGCGGTCAATGCAGCATCGACGAGCTAAAGGAATGCGAATGCAATCATCCACGTGGGGCACAAGAAGTGAAGGCGTTTGTCGATGAGAG
>CAYJSZ010000023.1:7239-27457 GCA_964372545.1 uncultured Ignavibacteriaceae bacterium | reverse complement strand
CGGAGGATCAACCAGCCGCCCGCACCGGCGATCACGGAAGCGGTGAGAATACCCACTTTTGAGACATCCAGCAGCGCGCTTTCGCCGAACGCGAGCGAGGCGACGAAGAGCGACATGGTGAAGCCGATACCGCCAAGCCATCCCGCACCGTAAACGTGGCGCCACGAGACACCAACCGGCAAGACGGCCATCTTGAATTTCGTCGCCAGCCACGAGAAGAATGTGATGCCAAGCTGCTTACCGAGCACGAGCCCGGCGATGATTCCAAGTGCGACCGGGCTGCTCAAAGCAGAGGAGGTCTCGCCGCCCAACGCAACGCCCGCGTTTGCCAATGCAAAGACCGGCATAATGAAAAATGAGACCCAGGGATGAAGACCATGTTCCATCCGCTGCAGGGGAGTTTGTACACGCTCGCTCTCCCGTTCCAGGGCGTGAATGGTTGCCAGTTGATCTTCGGTGAGGACGGGCTGCTGCTCGCTTCGGGTTGCCGTGAATTCCTCAAGGATCGCCTGGCTTTTTTCCCAGAACTCGCGGGTCGGTGTGCGAGACCGGAGGGGAATAGTCATCGCCAGCAAAACTCCGGCAATCGTCGCGTGGACGCCGGACTTGAGGAAGCAGAACCAGAGCCCGACGCCAAGAAGGACGTAAACCAACGGGTGTCGGACGTGCCACCAGTTGGCGAGTAACAGAATCAAAAAGAATCCCCCTGCCCACAGCAAGTAGGCAGTGGAGATATCGGCTGTGTAGAAGAAGGCGATTACCAGCACCGCGCCGAGGTCGTCCACAATCGCCAGCGCCATGAGAAAGACTTTCAGGCCGAAGGGCACTCGGTTGCCAAGCAAGGCCAGCACGCCGATCGCAAACGCGATGTCGGTTGCCATCGGAATTCCCCAGCCGGGCGCGCCCGCCGAGCCGCTGTTCCATGCCGTATAGAGCAGAGCGGGAACGACCATGCCGCCGACCGCCGCAGCGATCGGCAGCATGGCTTGTCGCAGCGAAGCAAGCTCGCCAACCAACAGCTCGCGCTTGATTTCCAATCCCACCAGGAAGAAAAAAATCACCATCAGCCCGTCGTTGATCCAGTGGAGCAGCGATTTGGAGAGCACGAAGCCGCCGACGCTGAGTGTCGCATCCAGATGGACGAGCGAGAAGTAACTCTCCGCCCATGGCGAGTTCGCCCACGCGAGCGCAATCGCCGTGCAGAACAGCAGCACCAAGCCCGCGGAGGATTCGACCTTGACGAATTCCTGGAACGGCCGGATGAACACGTCGATGCGCGACCGGTTCTCGACACTCGGGGGCTGGCTGTGGGATGTCATACGGTCTCTCGTGTGAAATGATCAGACAATTTGCAGCACGCGTAGGCCCAGAAGAACCAACGACGCTGCAATGATGAAAACTAACAGCTTCAATTGCACGGGAAAACCCCCGGTATCTTCACTTCGTTGTTGTTCAGACATGACCGTTCCTCCTCACGAGGTAACAGAATGGTATACAGGCACTTCAGAAACACTCGTTCTGGTGCATTCATACCGTGAATGGAAAATTAGCAGTGAGGAGGATCCCGGGGGCTGGAAGGAGGAAGAACCTGTGTGGGAAAAAGCAGAACGGGACAACTATAGAACACGAGAATTACAGAGCTCGGCGGAACGAATTGGTTGCTCGGCGATAACGCAGGCGATGGCGCGAGAACCCGCACGACAATAGGGGAATGTTTCTGCTGGGTCCAGGCGGGTCGGGAATCGATCGGCAGCGTGCGTCCGGTTGTGGTCTCCGTAAACAGCTGATGACCGTTCGGGACGGCAGCGCACGCCTCATACGCACGGCTCAAGGCGCCACCTGCCCCCGAGCAGGCAAAAAGAGCAACCAGAACAAAGTATCGAAAAGCTTTCTTCATCAAAAGGGGACTCCGTTCACAGAGTAGCCATTTCCTCCGTGAGATGCAAGGCAATTAGACCCTCCCCGCTTGCTCTGCAAAAAAGTTTGACGTGGACGATGGAAGGTTCGTTGCTTTCCTCCGCCGACATTTCTCTATTCTCCGTGTCATGGATGTTCCGCGTGAGATGGTTCGACTCTACAACGATGTCCTGGTGCTGTTCAATCGAGCACGCCTTCTGATCGTGGAAAGCCTCGTCAAGCACAACCTCTCCCAGGATATTCTCTTCCTGTCGTTGCTTCGCTTGTGGCATAGTGCGTCACGTAGACGCGTTGCGGAGATATCGAAAGGAGATTTTGTTGCAGTCGGAGAAGTAGTACCGTTGGTTGAGCCGTCAAGGTTCCATGTATCGCGAGCTTCCAGTTTTTCCCTCCTCATTTCCAACCATTTCTTGGGCAATCGGCTCGGGCGAGCTTTGAGCGAAGCCGGCGAATAGCCACCGGTTCGCCGACGCGAACGACGTTTTCTCCAGCAGGAAAATCAGCACGGAGGTAAGGATAATACTATAGATAACGACGCCGTAGGTCAGGTTCTGCATCAGCTCGCCGCCCTCGAGGCCCATTTGCAGCGGGATGCCGGCAAGGACAGCGGCCGCCGTTCCCTTGGGAATCATCACCGACATCGCGAGCGCATCTTCCACGGGTGTGCTGATTTTGTCGGCGGCGAGACGGACGGCAAGCAGTCGGGAAACCAACAGCACGCCGCTGAGGGAAAGAGCAAGCGCCATTGCCGAAAGGTCAGAAAACTGCACGGATAAGCCGATATAGACAAAGAAGAATGTCTTGACAACGAAGACAATCTCGCCGAAAAACAGCCTCTCGGTTTCGTTATGGCGCATGGGCGAAAGATGGGTTTTTTCCAGAACCCACGGGATCTTGATGTAGTCGATGGTGCCGAGTGTGACGCCGAAGGTGAGCGCGGCGACAGGACCGCTGAAGCCAAGAAAGTCCACGATGCCGAAGATGATGAAGACGAACGACGGTGTGGTGAAAATGGCATAGCGAAGCTCGCGCACCCTGTTGAGCAGCAACGACCAGAAATAGCCGCCGACAGCCCCGAGGATGACTGCAAAAACAAACGACGACAGAAGCCGCCCGACTAGATGGCCGATTCGCACTTCCTCCAGCTTGAACGATTCCAGCACAGCAAGGGCAATGAGAATGCATAGCGCTTCACCGAGAGGCGATTCGAGCATGAGGGTGGTGCGACTCGTTTCTTTGAGGCGAATCTGGCGGACGAGAGGGATGACGATGGAGGGTGCCGGACCGGCAAGGACCGCGGCAACAAACAGCGCAGCGCGTGCCGATAGTTCAGTCAGAGACAGAAGCGCAACGGCCATGAAGACCAACGCGATGAAATAGCTGAGAAGTGTGATCAAAAAAGTCCCGCCCAGTGATCGCCGAAGCTGATCGAGACTGAGATCCAGTCCTCCTTCAAAGAGAATAATTACGAGTGCAATGGTAGTGAAGATCGGCCCGAGCTTACCGAAGTCCTCCGGTGCAACGATGCGCAAAACCGGGCCGATGATCACACCGATTAGTGTCAGATAGAGCACGTCGGGAATTCTGGTGCGCTCAAATAACGCAACAAACAGATGCGCCAGAAAAATCAAAAGTCCAACGAAAACGATAATATGGCCGCTTTCCATATCGAATTAGTGTTATGCCGAGACGAGATTCTGTACGGCCTTCTTGTTCCCGAAGACCACGAGAATGTCGCCCCGTTCCACGACGGTCGAGGCCGTCGGGACGCCGATAATGATTTCGATATCCCGCGACCGGAACCCCAGGAGGTCCGTTTTCTTCTCCATCCGTTTGATCGTAATGAGGCTGATCTCAAATCGTTTACGGAGGTCGAGTTCCTGGATCGTTTGCCCGACGAAGCCGTCCGGGGCGGTCACTTCTGCGATGGTATATTCCGACGAGAGTGCAAAGGAATCAAGAATTTTCTCAAACATCAGCGTGTTGGCCAGCCGTTCTGCGGCTTCGCCGGCAGGCAGCACGACCTCGTTGATGTCCAGATGGTTCAAAATGCGTTCATGCACGGTCGTTGTCGCCCGGACGATCAGCCTCTTGACACCGATCTTTTGCAGCATGGCAGCGGTGAGGAGCGTCGCTTCAAAATTATCGCCCATCCCCACGATGACCGCGTCGAATTCCTCCAGGCCTTGACTCCGCAGCGCCTTCTCCTCGGTCGAGTCGAGCCGCACGGTGTGGGTCACCCGGTCTTTAATGTCATCCAACTTGTCCATGTCCGAATCGATGGCAAGCACTTCCGCACCTTGTTGTGCAAGCCCGACCGCAAGTTGTTGCCCGAAATGTCCCAGACCGATCACAGCAATTTTTTTCTCCATACCCGTTCTCGTTGTTATGTTACCAGGACGTTTTCTTCTGTGAAGTCATAACGGCCTTCCTCTCGCCTCCTCACCAATGCCAACACCACTGCCAGGAGACCGACCCGCCCCACAAACATACAGAGAATAATAACGATTTTTCCGAACGTTGTCAGGTGTGCAGTAACACCCGTGGAAAAACCCACTGTGCTGGTGGCGGAAACGACCTCGAACAGGAGCTGCTCCATCGGCGCTCGCTCGGTCAGCAGGAGGCAAAACAGCGCGCCGTTGATGAAGAAGAACGAGAGCAACACCGTGCTGAAGGCTTTGGTGATGGCGATATCGGAAACTCTCTTGCGAAACACCTCCACCTTCTGTCTTCCGGAGACGATCGCGGCGATGTTGAGGAACGCCAGGGCCACCGTGGAGGTTTTAACGCCTCCACCGGTTGAGCCGGGAGACGCGCCGATCCACATCAAGAGAGTGATGAGAAACAGCGTGGGGATACCGAGCGCACCGATATCGATGGTATTGAATCCTGCCGTTCGGGCGGAAATCGAGTGGAACAATGCCGTGAATAGCCGCTCGCCGAGCGGAAGAGAGCCGGTTGGTCCGTTCTGTTCCAACAGGAACACACCGATCGAGCCGACAACAATCAGCACCAGCGTGGTAAGGATGACGAGTTTGGAATGAATTGAAAGCCTGCGGAGCGTTCCGTCGGTGCCGCGGTGAAACAGGACCGAACCGATGTTTGCGATTACCGGAAACCCGATGCCACCCAGGACGACCAGCAGCATGACCGCCGAGAGTATTCCCGTGTTGAGACGCAGCGCGGTGTGGGCGAGGTTTTCGGTGGTGAGCGTAAACCCGGCATTACAGAACGCGGAGATGGAATGGAAGATGGAGAAGAAGATGCGGTCGGCGTCGCTGACGAACGTCATTCCGTCGGTGAAGCGATACAACGCGAAGGCGCCAACCCCTTCGATAGCAAACGTCACGAGTGCAATCTGAAGAATCGTCTGTTTGATTTTTCCGAGACTTTCCTCGCCGAGCAATGACTGGAGCGTGGAGTACTCCTTCAGCCGTGACCCGCTGCCGAGAACGAACGCGAAGAATGTCGTGAGTGTCATGATCCCCAGACCGCCCACCTGAATCAGAATCATCAGGATCGTATGGCCGAGCGGCGTGAAGTACGTCGCCGTGTCGACCACAATCAGCCCCGTAACGCAGATGGCGCTGGTCGCCGTGAAGAGCGCATCGACGAAGGACATCTGCTGAGAAACGGTGGCGCGCGGCAAGGAGAGCAAAAACGTTCCGATAAGAATCAAAAACAGAAAGCTGAAGATGATCAGTTGCGAAGGCTGAATGTTGCCGGCCATGAGCCGCGAGCTGTACCGCAGCACAGCCGGGAGGAACGCGAGCACGATGAGCGATTGCGTCAGGACCAGATAGATGCGCGTAAGGTCCTCGGGCTTCAGCAGCGGGTTGAGCGAGAGAAGCAATGCCTCGACGGTCCCGGGCAAGAACAGGTACAGGATGATGACTGCGAGGAGAACAAGCTCCAGCCAACGGCTTCTCGCATAACGAACGAACTTTTCCGCAAGAAGAAGTTTCAGCGTTACCAACAAGGCGAAGCCGTAGAGGACAAGCGCATTCACGCGACTGGCATATTCTTTCAGCTCGGGCGATAAGTAGAAACCGTAGTCTCCTACGAGCGAGGCGACGGCCAGCAGCGCAAGCAACAGGAGCAACCGGTTGATGGCCGTGACTACGCGACCGCGGTATGCGTTGACCAACGTAGCTACGGCCTTTGTGAATGGCCTGGACGGAGTCGGGGTGGGTGTCGACATAGTCGTTATGAAATAGCACTCGTTGAAAAAGTAGATTGTTCTGTCACGAAGACACAAAGGCTCAAAGAAAAAATTCCAAAATCGATATACTTCGTGTTCCCGCTTTCAAAACTACGAATGGCGGGGATTCCGCTAATTGACGGGATTCTGAAAAGCGGAACAATATTTTTTCAACAAGAATGAAATAAGAAAGCTTGGGGAGAAAAACAAGAGTGAAATGGTTCCCGGTACAACTGCGCCCACGAGGAAAAGCTTGGAATTCTGAGAAATCTTCGGTATGTTGGCAGTCAAGAAGCTGGAATCGTTTGAATTAAGAAAAGGGTCTGAGCACTATGCCACAACACGCATCAGCAGCAAAGCGGGTCAGGAGCAGCGCTCGCCGACAGGCGCGCAACAAGGCGAACATGACACGCATGAAGACGTTGATCAAAAAAGTACGGATGTCAAAGGAGAAACAAGCAGCGTCCGCGGCACTCCGATCAGCCGTGAAGTTTCTGGACGAGTTGGCTGCCAAAGGAGTTATTCATCGCAACCTAGCCGCCAACCAGAAATCCAAGCTAGCCCGGTTTGTCAACAAAATTGCTTAGGGACCCTTTGAGAAATGTGAAAGCCCGACTACACGTCGGGCTTTTTCGTTTGCAGCAGGTTGACGGGCCTCGTCGTTCTACAAACTAACCACCGTGCTGCTTCTTCATCTCCTCAATTTCTGCAATCCGCTGTTCAAACTTATCTTTCTCCTCCGGTTTCGTGCTTGAAAGCGTTTTGTACGCGCGGATAGCATCATCGTACCACCCCTGTTTCACGTAGATCTCCGCTAGCGTCGGTGTGACAAAGCCGGAGCTCGCGCCGCCCCCGCTCTCGGAAGATCGCGCGGAGAGGTCAATCACCGGAGTCATTTTCGCGCCCTGTAACTTTTGCGCGAGGTCTTCAATCTGGCTTGAGGCGTCTGACGGCGGTGCGGACACATTGCCGCTCAAGTAATCGTCGAGCGAGAGTGTGTTCTCCGTACCTGCCAGCTCGTGCTTCGTACGTGCAGAGAACTGGTCGAAGGTTTCCTCGCCCGGCATCGGTGCCGCCATTGTTGGCTCAGCGGTCGGGGTTTCCAATCCCCCGAAGGGTGACGGCTCTTCCACGGGAGGCGCGCTTATTGCGAATGCATCTTCCGTCGATACCTCTGGCGCGGCCGAAGTTTCCATCATTGGCACAGCCGGTTCCGCAAATTCTAAATCAACCGGGGCTGTTTCCGCGGGCCCGGCCATCGGTGGAGCTTTCTCCATCGGAGATTCCATCGCCGTCGGTTCAACAACCGTCGGGGACTCTTCAAGAGATGGCGGCGCAACTTCGACGGGAGATGTTAGTTCCATTTCAGCCCCGCCGGTCTCGGATAGCAGGCGGGCAATACTCTCAACGTCCGGCAAGAGGTCGTTGACGAGCGCGAACTCGCGATGCGCTTCTGCGCTCATCTTCAAAGCGAACAACGCTTTGCCTTTCATGAGATGTCCGGTGGAATAAAACGGATGGTGTGCGAGCCCCTCATCGCAGACGCGCAGCGCATCGTCGGCCCGCCCGCCTTCCAGATAGTAGCTTGCGAGCTGGGCAAAGAGCGGCGAGCGCGGTTGTTTCTTCAGACGCTTTTCGACAGCTTGGATGATGTCGTCGATTGTATCAGCCATGGAGTATTGTTATCGCTGTTTTCTTGATAGTGCTGAAGCAACGTTACGGTTTCAAATAACCAGCCATAAATTCCGGCTACTATAATGGGGAAATCAGATCAAACAATCAAGAGGGGAGGGAGTGATCTCCGTGATGGAAATCAGCCTTTGCACGATCAAGATGTGGCGGAAGGCTAAATGATAATCATGATACCGGCACTTACCGAGTTGTATGTTCCAAAGTTATAGTCGGCATTCACATTGATCAGCAAGATTTTGAGACTCATTCCGACCGTAAAACGCGACTTGTTTTCGCCTTCAAGTTCAAACGTTACTTTTTGAGGAACGCGCCCTGTAGGTGTATCAAGTTCGTAATCGTACGTGAACGTCATCGAGGAGCTTTCAAGCAAAAAGCCCGCATAAGGCGTGAGGTTAAGAAAGCCCCACCCGAGACGCTTGCTCGCATTGATGCCAAAAGCCGTTGCCTTGGCTTCAAACAATGTTCCGACAGACATCGTTTGTGTGAAGAAGCTTGCTGAGATTTCCAGCGGCAATGCTTCCTCGCCAAGCCAGACCCCGGGATTGTGCTGAATGCCAAAACCGAAATACTTGAATTTACCGATTTCCGGATCAACCTCGACCTCAGGAAGGTAGCGGAGGGTGACCTGGCTTCCAAGGAACGTGCCGAGAGTAAGTTGTGGAGTTGCCAGGGGAAGCACTGGCGCGTCTTCAAGAAGACCCGTCACTGGCAGAGCAATTTTTTCAGCGGGAACGATTACCTGGCGCGAGAGACCAGTATTGGGGTCGATCACGGTGAATGTTTGACCATGAAATTGTACGCGAACGCTGTCCTCTTTTTTTCCGATCACCGTTGGACCCGAGACACCTACGGGGAAGTCACGACCGCGAATTTGTTGAATGACCAAGCGCTGAAAATTTTCCCGTTGTTGCTGGGTAACGCCATACTGCGGATCGTTGCGGATGAATTCTGTCATTTGAGCCGATTGGGAGGAATCGAATTGAAAAGCAGCATTCGTTGAAAACAATTTGTGCTCGTCTTTGAAGAACGTTCCCATGGCAACAATACCGAATTCTAAGTCAAAACCCAATAACGTTGCATGAGGCGCTCGGTGAAACCAGCCTGCGTTCAAATCGGATCCGAAGCCCGACGAAATTGGCGCAACATATCCCTTTGCTATATCGGCCGCAAGCTTTCGCAACGACTTTTCCAAATTCTCGTCTTCGCCGGATGATGCCCGTTGTGCCAGCCCTTCGTGGCACAGAACAAGGATGCACAGAGATATCAAGGGCAAGATTGATTGCGGGCGTCTCATGTCATACTCCCTTCGACGAGTTGGGGCTTAGCATATTGGAGAATACGGTGCTCGATGGCATTCTGGACTTACGAGAGTGTGCAACCTATGGAAACTTGAGGCTAAAATCAACCTAAGCCGTCACTTTTGTAATTACGGTCTGTTTTGGCTATTTTGAGGCTGTCCCTTGCGACGAGAGTTACCTTCTCTCTCGTGGTAGGGGTGGGGTGTTTTTTCTTGATTCGAATGCAGTCATGATCGAAAAAATAAAAAATAAAATCTTTACCGCTAAGCCGTCCTCGCGCTTCAAAGAACGTTTGAGTGAACTTGACGCTCGGGGCTCCATAGAAGTCCAAGGAATCAGCGGTTCACTCTTAGCATTTGTTATTGTCCGATTGTTCGAGCTGCGGAAGTGCCAGATCGTTCTTATCGTTGCTGATGAAGAACGAGCAGAACGACTGCGGGATGACTGTGCTTTACTCGTCGGGAACGAGAATGTTCAGCTTGCAACCTCTGGCGGGGATCATCACGGAACGATGCTCGACATGACCACCCCGGTAGCGCATATCGAGACCTTGCGAGCGCTGGCTGAGAGTAAAGCGTGTATCGTGGTCGCTTCTGCCGAAGGAATTGCAACACGAGTGCCAGAACCATTGCTCTTCAAACAGCGAAGCCTGCAACTGCAGGCAGGAACAGAATACCCATTTGACGCTCTTCTTTCCACGCTAGCTGAGTGGGGGTTCGAGCGGAAAGATTTTGTCGAAGGCTATGGTGATGTTGCCGTGCGCGGTGGGATTGTCGATGTGTTTCCGCTTGTCGGTGAAAACCCGATTCGGCTCGAATTCTGGGGGGATTCCGTCGAATCGATTCGAGAGTTTGACGCTCTGTCTCAGCGCTCCATCCGTCAACTGCAGAGTGCCTACCTTGTACCGGGATTGTCCGAAAGAAGGACCACCGAATCAGCTTCGTTGTTCGCGTACCTCAAAAGCGATGCTGTGCTTTTCCTCGATGAGCCGGTTCTCATTCAAAAAGAAATTGATGAGTTCAGCATGTTAGGAAAGGAGGGAATGTTCTCCTGGACCGACATAGAACAGATGGCATCTTCGTTTGCGCGTGTGGTTCACTCCTCGTTTGACACCTCCGGAAAGGATAACGTCATAGAGTTCTCCGCCGCACCGCAACCTGCCACGAACGGAAACGTCAAGCTTCTTCTCCAGTGTATGCGTGAACTTCAGACCAAGGAGTACGAAATCATTATTGCGTGCGACACGCAGGATGAACAACAACGGATCAAAGAGCTTCTGGAGGAAGAACTAACTGCGCCCGACAAGGAGGAGAATTTTGAACACCAAACACCGAATTCTGAACTTCGAAATTCTGCATTCGACATTCGATATTCGTTATTCTCAGATACTGTCCACTCCGGCTTTATCTATCCCGCCGCACGGCTTGCGTTGTTCACCGAACATGAGATTTTCGGACGGCTCAAACGCCAGGGGCTCGCGAAACACCCGCGCTTCAAAGGCTTTACGCAAAAAGAACTACTGCAACTCAGGCGTGGGGACTTCGTTGTTCACATTGACTATGGCATAGGAAAGTTTGCAGGGCTGGAAAAAATCAACGTCCGCGGTGCGGAGCAAGAAGTGCTGAAGGTTCTGTATGAAGACAACGACACCCTCTACGTGAACCTGAATTATATCAACCGCGTGCAAAAATATTCCTCCAGAGAAGGGCACGTTCCCGTTCTGACGAAGCTTGGCACCGCACAGTGGGATCGCCTGAAAGCCCGAGCGAAAAAGCGCGTCAAGGACATTGCTCGTGAGCTCATTACGCTCTATGCCAAGCGAAAACGAGAGCCAGGGTTCGCGTTCACTTCAGACACGCACTGGCAGAAAGAGATGGAAGCGTCGTTCATGTATGAAGACACGCCCGACCAGGCACAGGCGACGCGCGATGTAAAGAACGATATGGAGCTTCTCTCGCCGATGGATCGGCTGATTTGCGGCGATGTGGGCTTTGGGAAAACCGAAGTAGCCGTCCGTGCGGCGTTCAAAGCCGTGCTCAGCGGCAAACAGGTTGCCGTTCTCGTGCCGACGACGATCCTTGCCCAGCAGCACTACAATACGTTCGTGGACCGTCTTGGCCGTTATTCCGTTCGTATCGAAGCGATGCATCGGTTCAAGGCAAGAAACGATCAGAAGACAATCCTCGGGGGGCTCGCTGAGGGGCGAGTCGACATCCTCATCGGCACGCACAGGCTTCTCTCGAAGGATGTGCTGTTCAAGGATCTCGGACTGCTGGTGATCGATGAAGAACAGCGGTTCGGCGTTGCTGCAAAAGAAAAGCTGCGCCGGCTGCGGGCCAACGTGGACACGATGACGCTCACGGCAACGCCCATTCCCCGCACCCTCCATTTTTCGCTCATGGGTGCTCGCGACCTTTCGATCATCAACACGCCGCCCCGCAACCGCCGTCCGATCATGACGGAGATCGCGCAGTTCGACCTGAAGCTCATCCGTGAAGCCATCCTGCGAGAGATGCGACGCGGGGGACAAGTCTACATTGTGCACGACCGCGTGCAGACAATCGAGGAGATCCAGCGGATGCTGCACGAGCACATTCCCGAAGCACGCTTCCACATCGCTCACGGCCAGATGAAGGGCCACGAGTTAGAGAGGACGATGATGGCGTTCCTCGAAAAAAAGTACGACGTACTCATCTGCACGAAGATTATCGAGTCGGGCATCGACATTCCCAGCGTGAACACCATCGTCATCAATCGTGCAGACCGCTTCGGGCTTGCGGAGCTGTACCAGTTGCGCGGGCGTGTTGGCCGGTCCAACGAACAAGCCTACGCCTACTTGATGACGCCCCCGCTCTCGGTCCTTCCGAAACAAACGCTGCGCCGGCTGCAGGCGCTTCAGGAGTTTACCGAGCTCGGGTCGGGATTCAATCTTGCGATGCGAGACTTAGAGATCCGCGGCGCCGGGAACTTGTTGGGTGCTGAGCAATCCGGCTTTATCATGGAAATGGGGTTTGAGATGTATCAGCGCATTGTGGAGGAGGCGGTAGCGGAATTGAAGATGGACGAGTTTGCGGCGTTGTTTGAGGGAGAGCAAACAGTACGCAGACTGCAGAAAGCAGACACAAGCGTTGATACAGATATTGAGGCACTCATTCCGGATTTTTACATCGAGTCCGATGCTGAGCGGCTCGACATTTACCGCCGTCTTTACAAAATCGAAAAAACTGAGGAAGTGCAGTCGCTCCGCTCAGAGTTGCGCGACCGGTTTGGAGAATATCCGGAAGAAGTAGAGCATCTCTGTCTCTCCGTTGAGCTCAAGCTCCTCGCCGCGCAGCTTGGTTTTCGGAAAGTGGAGTTGCTGGGAAATCAATTGACGCTGACCCTCCCACCTTCCGAGGAACAACGGTTTTACGACGGCGAGAGCGGCCACGCCGCACCCTTCCAGTCGTTGATGACGAGAATCCAGCAACTCGAGCAGCCCCGATTTCACCTCACACAACTGGGTAAACAACTTCTTCTTACGGCAAGGATCGAGAATGGAACCCGGCCGTACAGCCGCTTACGGGCTTCGCAGAGCATGCTGGAAAACCTTCTGAAAGCGTAAGTATTTCGGTGCTTCATGTCGCCATGAATTATTCTCTGCGGAAACGGGAACTTATCTCAAGTTCAAATAGTTTAAATTTGAAATAGTAAATGACAACGACCAAGAAATACGGGAAGAAAGCGGACCGAGCCTTGAGTCTGTGGGTTAAATTAGCCCGCGCGGCAGCGACGTTCGGACGGCTCACGAGTGAAGACATTCGGCGTTATGGCCTGACGGAGCCTCAGTTTGGAGCTCTGGAAACGCTCGGACACCTTGGTCCGATGACTATCGGCGAGCTGTGCAAGAAGCAACTGGTGAGCGGCGGCAACATGACGGTGGTAGTGGACAACCTGGAGCGGCAGGGACTGGTTGGACGGGTTCACAGCAAGAAAGACCGACGCGTGATTCTTGTTCAACTCACAGCAAAAGGGAAGAAGCTTTTCCAAGAAATATTTAGGCAACATGCAAAATATGTCGCAAATCTGGCCTCGGTGTTGACGGCAAGCGAGCAAGAGGAACTAAGTCGGCTTTTGAAAAAATTAGGCCTAACGTTGCGAGAACGAATGTAGGCTCTCTCTGTGGCCATGGTTCAAATTGGAACCTTCTAGCTTTGAATAAATAGTATCGTAGCACGCAGGATCGTAGACAAAGGAGTAGAAATTACTCTAATGAGGCGATTCTTCTAAGTGCAACAGGAAAAGCGACATCTACAAAAAAGGAAAAACCATGAAACAGCTCATCATTACGGATGCAACATTTAAGAAGGAAGTCGTGGAGAGTACGACGCTTACACTCGTGGATTTTTGGGCGGAATGGTGCGGACCGTGCCGCATGCTCGCCCCGATTCTCGACGAATTAGCGAGCACCTATGAAGGAGAGGTGAAGTTCACTAAGCTGAACGTCGATGAAAATCCGGAAACTGCAAGAGCCTTTGGCATCCGCAGTATCCCAACAGTCCTATTTTATCGCGACGGAAAAGTAGTCGACCAGGCAATCGGCCTTCTCCCGAAAAAAGAGTTAGAGCGCCGAATCGGTACACTACTCGAAGGAATAACAGAACCGCCGGATTCATGACCGCTGATGTTACGCAAAATAGATATGTCACCCTTTCAGGGTTTCTTGTCGTTGGCTATTGAGTTGGTCGGGGCGCTGCCCCGACCTGAAGTATATGACCCTTTCAGGGTCTATTGTGCGTATTTCCACGAAGTGGAAACATATTACAACCGAGGGCAACGCCCTCGGAAACAAGAATCAAGAATCCATCTTGCCCTGAAGGGCTACATATCTTCCTGTGCGTAACATGAGAGTCTAAGATGTATACAGATCAAGCTTTTTTGAAATTTTACTATTGGAGGAAGCGACATGGATAAAGCAAGAAAGAGAATTCTGGTTATCGGTGCTACCGGTCAGCAAGGTGGTGCTGTCGTTCGTCGTTTGTTCAAGAAAGGATGGAGCGTCAAAGCGTTGGTGCGTGATCCGAATAAACCCGCCGCCTTGGCATTGGTGCAACAAGGCGTTGAAATCGTGAAGGGCGACATGGAAGACCGCGTGTCCCTGGATCACGCAATGAAAGGCATGTACGGTGTTTTCAGCGTCCAGCAATTCTGGGGACTTGGCGCGGAGGGTGAAATACGTCAGGGAAAAAATGTTGCGGACGCAGCAAAGGTTGCCGGCGTGCAGCACGTGGTATATTCGTCGGTTGGAGGGGCTGAGCGGAAAACCGGGCTCTCGCACTTTGAAAGCAAGTGGCAAATCGAAGAGTATATCAGAACGCTTGGTTTGCCGGCAACAATTCTTCGGCCCGTCTTCTTCATGGACAACCTTCAAGCGTATGGGGCACCAACGCCGGTCGATGGTGTACTGACGTTTTCAACGCCCTTGACACGGGAGACCAAGCTGCAGATGATCGCTGTTGATGATATAGGAGCATTTGCTGCGATGGCGTTCGAAAGGCCGCAAGAGTACATCGGCAAAGCAATTGAACTTGCCGGCGATGAACTCTCGTTTACAACTGTGGCGGAGCTTTACACGAAAGTCACAGGCAAACAGCACAGGTTTGTAGAGCAATCAATGGAGGTGGCACGGGAATTCAGCGCCGAAGCAGCCGACATGTACGAGTGGTTTAACAGAGAAGGCTATCGGGCAGATATTCCGGCATTGCGGAACATCCATTCCGAACTCCTGACGATGGAAGCCTGGCTGCGTCGGAGCAAGAACGTCAATAATAAGAAGAGCGCAGCGGCGTAGGGTTCGTGGGATTGAAACGCACTCACGTTCTTGAGCGCACCCCGAAAGCTCGAAACCAACGGTCTCTCTATTCGTCTTAACTCAACCAATGAAATCATTTCGCCTTCCAGAGAGGACCTCTATTCAGAACGTCCATCTGCAAATTGCCGACCTCGATCAAGGTTTGGCATTCTACGAAACGCTGCTCGGTTTTCGGCTGATCCGGCGTGAAGGGAGTGCTGCCGAACTCTCAGCCTCGGGGTTGGCTCCCGCGCAGATACTTCTGACCGAGCTTCGCGGTGCGCGGCCAAAGCCGGCGCGGTCGACCGGCCTCTACCATGTGGCTATTCGTCTGCCGAATCGAAAGGAGCTTGCGCGGCTCTTCCGGAGATTACTTGAACACCGCTATCCCTTCGGCGGATTTGCCGACCATGGAGTGAGTGAGGCGCTCTATCTCAGCGATCCGTTCGGCCTGGGTCTGGAATTGTATCGCGATCGACCACGAGAAGAATGGCCGTGGGTCAACGGGAAGCTCGCGATCTTTACCAACCAACTCGACGTCGATGGACTTTTGGCAGAAGCAGAGCGCGAACCGAATGAATGGACCGGCATTCATCCGGACACCGACATCGGCCATGTCCATCTCCACGTTTCCGACTTGGGAAAAGCCGAGGAGTTCTACTGCAAACAATTAGGGTTCGATGTCATGGAACGCGGCTATCCGGGCGCGTTGTTTATCTCTGCGGGCGGTTATCATCACCATCTTGGGCTGAACATTTGGGCCGGTCGTGGAGCACCTCCGCCGCCACCGGACGCCGTGAGGTTGCAGGCCATCACCATTGACATTCCCGACCGGAATGCATGGCAAGCACTTCTCAATGAGTTAGAAGACCAGCATGTTCTTATGAACAAAGATACAGACGTAGCAGTTGTGAAAGATCAAGACGGTCTAACGGTGGAGCTTCATTGCAATCATTAAGTAATCTTGTCAAGTTGACCGCCCGTGCTGCCATCCGTTGAAACGGACGGCTGGAAAACCTTCGAAAAACCCCGCCTTGCGGGGTTTCGCAACGCAATCAGCCGTCGACTTCAGTCGATGGCGCCAATGAACCGTGCCGTGTATTTAGGCATTTTATCAACCGGTCAACTTGTGTAATTTTCTATCATCCACCTCAACAAACTGGGAGAACGTATGAAACGTTTCATGCTGTTGGCGGTTGCGCTGTGTGTGATTGCCGGAAGTGCACTCAGCCAGGGCACGACCTGGCGCGTCGATAAATCGCACTCGAAGATGCTCTTTAGCATCAGGCATATGTTGATTTCAGAGGTGGTCGGATACTTCAAGGAGTGGGACATGAAGATCACCTCGTCGAAGGAGGATTGGACGGATGCGTCCGCCGAAGCTACCGCGCAAGTGGGGACGATCAACACGGACAATGAGCGGCGGGATGCGGATTTGCGCTCGGAGAATTTCTTCAGCGCCGACAAGTTTCCCGAGGCAAAATTCACCAGCACGGCGTTCGAGAAGGTTAGCGACAAGAAGTACAAGATTAAGGGATTCCTGACCATCCGCGATGTGACAAAGGAAGTCGTCTTCGACGCGGAAATCTTAGGCATGATCAACGACCCGCGAGTTGGAACTCGTATCGGCTGGAAGGTAACGACGCAAATCAACCGGTTTGAGTACGGCTTAAAGTGGAACAGGATGATCGAAACCGGCGGCCTGGTTGCCGGCGAAACGGTCACGATCACGATCAACCTCGAGTTGATCAAACAGGCGGCGTAACATTCAGTCGAATTAGGCTCTTCAGCCAAATCCCGCTCTTCTTCGAGGAAGAGCGGGATTTTGCTTTTGAAAAGCGTATGTTCCAGAGTATACAATATTTGATGAAGCTGTTCGTCTGAGAGAGAAAGCTCGTTGATGCCGGATCGCGATGACATAGCAGCCGTTCAGGAACCCGTTGACGCACCGGCGCCGAACAAGGAAGTGGAGAGAGCCTTCCGATCCGAACGGAAACGCCTGTTCGATTTCATCCGACGGCGAGTTCGCACGGAACTTGAGCGCCGTAATCAGAATATCTGTACCGGAACCAGACCCGATATCGAGAACGGTGTAGCCGCGCTGGAGTACATTTGCCCTGAACGGATATCCAACTCCGGCAAACGATTCGACCGCGGTTTGAGGAATGGCATCAAGCTCTGCCGCCGGATACCCGACATATTCGCACGCCCATCGCCCCGTGGGAAAGTGAAATCCCTTCGCGGGGCACGAAGCAACTTCGGTATACATGTCTTGCACTGCGGCAACAATTCTCTCCCGTAGCTCTTCTTTGTTTGCTGTTGGTGCAACGATAGCCATGAATGTCTCCTCCTTATGTACTGTTACTTCACAATCGTGAAAACCTCGCGCCGCCCAGATTCAGCTAATGGAACGAACTTCTGGCTTTTCTGAACCACAGACGTGCCCTCCTTACGGGATTGGCAATACTGACGCGTGTTTTGAAAAGATTCCGTAGAAGTCGCACGTTTGTGACAAGAACTAAGACAGGAAAAGGAACCCCATCAGGAGTTCAGCAAAGATTGTCCGCATTGTGTCTTGGCTGAACGGCTTTATTGAAAAACATGCTGAGTAGTTACATTGACTTCATTCAATCTGCTCTTCTTGAGAACACAAGCTCAACGCAACTCGATGTAAGTCATCCAGATAAGGAAGAACGAGCTGCTTGATTTCTTGTTTCTCGTCGGGGCTTAAGGGTCGCATGAGTAATAGGCTCATCTATATGACGCCGAGGGTTCAAAAGAGTTCCCGCTGCAACGTACAGTAAGAGTAAGCAATAGTCAAACGACGGGTGGCAAGCGTAACGTCCAAATTAGGACACTATCCTTTCTTGAATCTCACTCGCACCGTTGCTATATTTACCCGCCGTCATCTTCACGAAGGCGGGTTGTCCCGCACGTGAACAATGGACTACCCCTCTCAGGTGGAGCGCATCTCCAAAACACTGCCATGGCTAAACCGACCACGAAATACGTTTGCCAATCCTGCGGTTATGTCTCGCCGCGCTGGGTTGGCAAGTGTCCGAACTGTAACGAGTGGAACACGTTCGTCGAAGAAGCCGTGCAGCCGCTGAAGCTTTCCCGCAAACCAGCCAGTGTCGCGTCGAAAATCGAGCCGGTGCCGATGGAGCAGATCGAGGGCGAGGATGTTCCGCGCATTTCCACTTCGATCGGAGAATTTGACCGCGTGTTAGGCGGCGGGATTGTCCGCGGCTCCCTCGTACTCCTCGGCGGCGACCCCGGCATTGGAAAATCGACCCTGATGATGCAGCTCGCGTTGCAGTTGAAGGATGCAGTGACGCTGTACATTACGGGTGAAGAGTCTGTACGGCAAATCAAGTTGCGTGCTGAACGATTGCAAACAAAAGCTGCGAAGAACATCTTGTTGTTCGCGGAAACGAATCTCGACCTTATTCTGGACGTTATTGAGCGCGGCAATCCCGACCTCGTGATCATCGATTCGATCCAGACCATGTACCGGCCGGGACTTGAAAGCGCGCCGGGAAGCGTCAGCCAGGTGCGCGAATCCACGGCGCTCTTGCTGCGGCTGGCAAAAACGCAGAACATCCCGATCTTCCTTATCGGCCACGTCACCAAGGAAGGCGTCATCGCCGGCCCGCGAGTCATCGAGCATATAGTCGATACCGTGCTGCAGTTCGAAGGCGAGGCGCATTACGCATACCGCATTCTCAGAGCGCTCAAAAATCGTTTCGGCTCGACGAACGAGATCGGCATCTTCGAAATGCACGATACGGGGTTACGCGAGGTTTTGAATCCCTCCGAAGCGTTCTTGTCCGAGCGACGCTACGGTACATCCGGCTCGACGGTCGTCTCCAGCATCGAAGGCACGCGGCCCATCTTGATTGAAGTTCAAGCGCTCGTCACTCCCACGAGCTACGGCGTACCACAGCGCAACACCACGGGTTTTGATTACCGCCGCCTCTCGCTCTTGCTTGCCGTACTGGAGAAGCGTGTCGGCATGCACCTTGGCTCGTTCGACGTCTTCGTCAATATTGCGGGCGGCGTGAAGATCGATGAGCCGGCGGTCGACCTCGGAATCGCGATCTCCATCGCGTCGAGCTTGCGCGACGTTCCCACAGACTCGACGGCGGTCGCGGTTGGAGAAATCGGTTTGGGTGGAGAGATACGCACCGTCGGGCAGATTGAAAAGCGCGTGCAGGAGGCAGCGAAGTTAGGCTTCAAGCGCATCATTCTTCCGCAGAACAATGCAAAAAGTGTGAAGCCAAACGGCGACATCAAGGTTGTGGGCGTGGACAGGATTGAACGCGCGCTGGAAGAGATGTTAGGCTAATCTCCCTAAACTTCTTGACGGATGACGCTATGCAATGGGTCGGTTACGTGGGGCTTGTTGCGCTGGTGCTGTGCTGGATTCCACAGTCTCTCGAAACCTTCAAACACGGTCGATGCACCGTGAACCGAGAGTTTCTCGTTCTTGTACTGATCGGCAACATCAGCCTCGCCGTGTACGCGTGGAGCATTGGCGATACGGTTTTCACATCGTTGAATACCATTTCGACCGTCGGTGTGCTCTTCAACGTCTACTATAAACTTTTTCCCCGAAACTGAATGAAGAAACTCGTCCTCGCAACCCGCAACAAGCATAAAATCGTCGAGCTTCAATCGCTTCTCAAAGACCTCAACGTTGAGCTCGTGACGCTGAATGATTTTCCCAACCTTCCGCCCCTCGTTGAAGACGGAGCAACGTTTCAGGAGAACGCGCTGAAGAAAGCCAGCACAATCTTTCAGCATACAAAACTCCCGGCACTTGCTGATGATTCAGGTCTCGAAGTATTTTATCTCAACGGCAAACCAGGCGTCCGCTCGGCTCGCTACGCGGGAGACGATACCACCGACGAGCAGAATAACGAGAAGCTCCTCGCTGAGATGCGCGGCGTTGCCCCTCGACGCCGACGCGCACAGTTTCGCGCCGTCCTCGCATTCGTCGGTCCCGGCTATGAAGAGCTTGCCGAAGGCATCTGTCCGGGCAAACTCGCCGAATCACCCCGCGGTACCAACGGCTTTGGCTACGACCCGATTTTCATTCCCGATGGCTTTACCAAAACGTATGCTGAGCTGACGGCAGAGGAAAAAAACAAAATCAGCCACCGGGCAAAGGCGGCGGAGAGGATGAAAGAGATATTAAAACAGAGGCTTTAAATGACATCAACACGTTTGATTCCTACAGAGATCATCGAGCAGCGAATCGTTTTCCTTCGTGGACAA
>CAYJSZ010000023.1:3707-7139 GCA_964372545.1 uncultured Ignavibacteriaceae bacterium | reverse complement strand
ACGAGATGGGAATCTTGAGGTACCATTTTGGCACCTCAAGTTGGGGTGGCAGGCGCTACTTCGCTTATGCTTTTACCGAGCAGGGCGTGGCAATGCTCTCAACCGCTGAAAAAGCCAAAACGAGAGATTGGTTTCCAAATTAAGGAACCCTCAAGATTCTATAAGGCTCGATCATCATAAACTCATTCCCACATTCTCAACTGCACATTTATGAAAAAAAACATTGCTCCAGAAATCAAACTCCTTCTCCAAGCTCTCGACGAAGCTTACGAGAAGAAAGCCTGGCAGGGGACGAATCTCCGTGGCTCTATCCGGGGACTCACGGCCGAACAAGCCGCGTGGCGACCGAGCCCCGCCCGGCACAACATCTGGGAAAACGTCGTCCATTGCGCGTATTGGAAGTACGCCGTGTACAGGCGGATCACAGGCAGAAAACGTGGCTCCTTTCCACTCCGAGGCAGCAATTGGTTTACCCGGCCCGAAGAACTGTCGGAAGAAGCATGGCGCCAGGACGCCGAATTGCTCCAATCGATGCACGAGCTTCTACGTGAAACTGTCGAGGAGCTAGACCCGCGCACGCTCTCATCACTGTCCCCTAAGAAGCAGTACACCCTGTCGCAAACCATTCAAGGCGTCGCCATGCACGACGTGTACCACACGGGGCAGATTCAGCTATTGAAAAAATTGGTGAAGCGATGAGAGAGATGTGGGATATGGGATGTGGGTTGTGCGATTAGGTTTTCGACGCTTCGATTTTATGCTTTGAAGCTTCCGGCACCGAATACAATTAAGACGAAAGGATTCTCCATGCGAACATCGCTCCTCGCGTTCTGTCTACTGATTCTGATTTCTTCTTCCCTCGCGCAGGTGCAACTCACCTATTACCTGCCCGGCGACGTCACCTACAACCCCGCCATCCCGACGCCGCAATCGTTCTTCGGCTTCCAGGTGGGCGAGTGGCATCTTTCGCCCGACCAGATCCATGCGTACATGAAAGCGCTCGACCGGGCATCCGACCGCATCACGATGGAGCCGATGGGACAGACGTACGAGCAGCGGCAGATCTGGCTGCTCACAATCTCGTCGCCGGAGAATCATCGTAACATCCAGGCGATTCGACAACAGCATCTCTCGTTAAGCGATCCGGCAAAGTCCGCTTCCGTGAACATCGACAACATGCCGGCGGTGGTCTGGATGGGCTACAGCGTGCACGGCAACGAGCCGAGCGGCAGCAACGCATCGGTGCTGGTTGCGTACTATCTCGCAGCAGCGCAAGGCGCCGCCATCGAACGGCAATTGAAAGAGACAGTCATTCTTCTCAACCCTTCCATCAACCCGGATGGACTCAACCGTTTCGCGCACTGGGCGAATACGCATAAGGGAAACATCCCGGTCGCCGACCCCAATAGCCGCGAGCACAACGAAGTCTGGCCCGGAGGTCGCACGAACCATTACTGGTTCGACCTCAACCGCGACTGGATGCCGCTGCAGCATCCCGAAAGCCGCGCGCGCCTCGCCAAGTACTATGAGTGGATGCCGAACGTCTTGACCGACCATCACGAGATGGGCACTAACGCGACGTTTTTTTTTCAGCCCGGCGAGCCGCAGCGCAATCATCCGCTCGCTCCCAAACGCGTCCACGAGCTGACGGTTGCCATCGCACAGTACCACGCCAAAGCGCTCGACCAGATCGGCTCACTCTATTATACACAAGAGGGGTACGACGATTACTACATCGGCAAGGGATCGTCGTTCCCAGATCTGATGGGGTGCATCGGGATTCTGTTCGAGCAGGCCAGCTCGCGCGGACACCTGCAGGAGAGCGTGAACGGCAACGTCAGCTTCCCGTTCACCATTCGCAACCAGTTTACGGCATCGCTTTCCACGTTGCAGGCATCGCAGGCGTTGCGCAAAGAATTGCTCAGCCATCAGCGTGAGTTTTTTGCTTCGGCGTTGAAGGATGCCGGGCGAGCGCCGGTGAAGGCGTACGTCTTCGGCACTCCCTCCGACCCTGCCCGCAATTTTCATTTCGTTGAGATTCTCCGCCGACACCAGATCGAGGTGTATGAGCTTGCCAAGCAAACTCGTGTAGACGGAAAAGCGTTTGAGCCGGGCAGCTCGTACGTCGTCCCCACGAATCAGAAACAGTTCCGCTTCATCACCGCGTTATTCGAGCGACGCACGGAATTCGCCGACAGCCTGTTCTACGACATCTCCTCGTGGACGCTGCCGCTCGCCTTTAACCTCCCGTATGCCGAGCTAAAAACCTTCACCCGTGACATTCTCGGCAGGTCGGTCGACACGCCGGCACCGCCGCGTGGAAGCATTGTCGGCGGAGGCGACGCGTACGCCTACGCGTTCGAGTGGAAAGACTACTACGCCCCTCGTGCACTGTATCGACTTCAGAAATCAGGCATCAAAGTGAAAGTGGCGGTCAAGACGTTCGAGACAATAACGGGCGAGGGAAAGAAAGCGTTCGATTACGGAACGATTCTCATTCCCGTCGGTCTTCAACAAGAGAGAGAGGATACTATCAAGAAGGTTCTCGAGGTCGTTGCTCGGGATGATGGCATTCGGGTGTACGCTCTACCGACCGGACTGAGTGCGGGCGGAATCGACCTTGGCAGCTCTAACTTTGTCGTGGTGGAGATGCCGAAGATCGCCCTTGTCGTCGGAACGGGTGTCACCTTCACCGATGCCGGCGAGGTCTGGCACCTCCTCGACCAGCGCTTCGGAATAGACGTGAGCCTGTTGGAAGCGACGGCGCTGAACCGTGTCGACTTGAGCCGCTATTCGGTCATTACCATGGCAAGCGGGAATTACGCGAGCATCGATTCGGCGGGCCGGGAATCGCTGCGGCGCTGGGTGGGCAACGGCGGAACATTGATTGCGATGGAAAATGCGACCGAGTGGGCGGTCGACAATCGGCTTGCGACGGCGAGATTCCGCAAGGAGGAGCCTTCGCGCAGAGACACTGTCGTTGCGCGCCGTCCTTATGTAGAAGAGGAGCGTTACACGCGCGCGCTGAACATCGACGGTTCGATCTTTGAGGCGACATTCGACCGGACACATCCGCTGCTCTTTGGCTACGAGGGTGACCGGATGAGCATCTTCCGCAGTAACACCGTCTTTATGGATCCTTCGAAAAATCAGTACGCATCGCCGGTGGTTTACACCGCCAGTCCCCTGTTGAGCGGCTATATCCACAAGCAGCACGAAAAGCATGTCAAGAATTCTGCCGCCATCATCGTGAGTGCATTGCGGTCTGGTCGAGTCATCCTCATGACGGATAACCCCAATTTCCGCGCCTTCTGGTACGGCACCAATAAGCTGTTCCTCAATGGCCTGTTCTTTGGCTCGATCATCCGCGCCAACAGCGCCCGCACGGATGAGTAGGAAGTTGAATGTCACGAATAGCTTTCGTAGCTTTGG
>CAYJSZ010000023.1:0-3607 GCA_964372545.1 uncultured Ignavibacteriaceae bacterium | reverse complement strand
CGCCCGCACGGATGAGTAGGAAGTTGAATGTCACGAATAGCTTTCGTAGCTTTGGAGGGGGGACAATTCACTCATCCGTTCACTTCTTCACACGGGAGGATGTATGCAGAATAAAAAAGTGTGGGTGGGATTTGTGGCCGTCTACATCGTGCTCGCTCTTTGTGAGAGCGTAATCAATATGGTGCTGCTCGCGGAAGATTGGAAGTCCATCGCGCATCTCATGCGACCGGAGGCAGACCAGAAGATTTGGATCTACTTTGTCTCCTACCTCTTTCTGGCGTACTTCTTCACCTGGATTTTCTCAAAAGGGTACGAAGGAAAAGGGATGATGGAGGGTGTTCGGTACGGACTCGCCGTCGCGTTCATGCTGGTGCTTCCTTGGTCCTACGGCATGTACGCGTCGATGGATATTCCGTATTCCCTCACCTTAAAATTATTTATCTACGGTACTGTCGAGATGGTGATCGCGGGAGTGGTGCTCGCATGGCTCTTCGCCATGAAGCCGAAGGAGCAAGCCACTCGTTGAGTTTCTTTCTTACCTCGTCATGAAGAAAGCGCCCTCTTCGGGCGCTTTTTTATTCCTAAGCAGCGCTCGCGCGGATGAGTAGGAAGTTGAATGTCACGAATAGCTTTCGTAGCTTTGGGGGACAATTCACTCATCCGTTCACTTCTTCAAAAGGGAGGAAGCATGAAGAATAAAAAAGTTTGGATGGGAGCTGTGGCGGTGTTTATTGCGCTCGCGGTCATGGACTTCATTTTCTACATGCTGCTTTTCAAACCCGGGTTTGAATCGATCTCCCACTTGATGCGGCCGGAGGCAGAGATTAAGATGTGGGCATTGGTTGTTGCGGGGGCATTCTTCGCATATTTCTTCACGTGGATTTTTTCTAAGGGCTATGAAGGGAAGGGAATCTTGGAAGGTGTTCGTTACGGTCTCGCTTTAGCTTTCATGACGCTGATTCCTTTTCTCTGGGGAAACTACGCGATCTTCATGGTTGCTGCGCGCTCCCCAACGCTGCATTTGGTTCTCTACGGAACAGCGGAGTTCGTTATCTGCGGCATTGTCCTTGCATGGATCTTTGGCATGAAGCCGAAGACGCAGTCCGCTGCTTGAGTTTCTTTCTTCATACATTCAGGAAAAAGCGCCTACCTCCGGGCGCTTTTTCTTTGCTTCCACAGTTTCTTCTTTCTACCTTTTCCCCGAATGCATTCTGTAATCTGAACGTAACTACTCAGCAAACAGGATGAAAATACAGCACGACCACTCCGTCCCGACACCGAAACACCGTGTCGGGACACCCCTCCTTGAAGGAGGGGAAAAGAACAAAACATATTTTTTCTCCCCTTGATAAGGGGAGATGTCCCGACGCAGTCGGGACAGAGGGGTCGTTATATGAACAATTCGTTGAGTAGTTACATCTGAACTTCCTCCCAAGGAGACCTTGTTATGAAAAAGCATTTGATTCAGTCGTTCGTTGTTGTTCTCCTGGTTTCATTGGTAGTGCTCGGCGGGTGCTCTTCGCAGCCGCAAACGATGAAGCCGGCATTCCAGGGCTACGTCAACCTCGACACGGTCAAAGCCGGTCCGTTCGACACCGGCAAGATGTGGACGTTCGATTATCCGCCAATCGACTACTTTGCAAAAACGTACGGTTTCAACCCCACGAAAGAGTGGTTTGAGAACGCGCGGCTTTCTTGCTTGCGAACACCCAACTGCTCGGCCTCGTTCGTGACCGAAGACGGTTTAGTCATGACGAACCACCATTGTGCACGCGGGGCGTTGGATCTGGTGAACCGGCCCGGCGAGAACCTGTCCGACGACGGCTTCTATGCCCCAACGCTGGAAGACGAGCGCAAAGTCCCCGGCTTCACCATCGACCAGCTGGTGCTGATTGAAGACGTAACGGAGGAAATCGTGAGGGGGTTTGAGAGTGGAAAAACAGACGATGAGCGCGTCCGCAGGCGGCAGGAAAAGATTGCGGAAGTCGAGAAACGCTATCGCGACAAGACAGGATTCGTCTGCAACGTGATCACGTTCTACAATGGCGGACGCTACTCCCTCTACGGATACAAGCGCTACACGGATATTCGCCTCGTCTTTGCCGTGGAAACCGGTATCGGGTATTATGGCGGAGACCCCGATAACTTCACGTACCCGCGCTACGATATCGACCTGTCATTTTTCCGTATCTACGACAACGGCAAACCGCTAAAGACACAGAACTTTTTCAGATGGAGCAGGGCGGGCGCAGCAGAAGGAGAGCCGGTGTTCGTGCTCGGCAATCCTGGTCGCACCAACCGGCTGTTGACTGTTTCCCAGCTGGAGTTCATGCGCGACTATTCCTATCCGTTCACGTTCCTCGTGTTGGACAATCTGGTCAAGATTTACTCGGATCATATCGCGAAATATCCCGATCAACGACTGAAGTATCAAACACAGCTCTTCAGTTTCTCGAATTCCCAGAAACTCTTCGAGGGACGGTTGAAGGGATTGCGCGACCCGATTCTGATGGCGAAGAAAAGAGACTTCGAGCGGAAATTCCGAGCGGCCGTCAATGCAAACCCAACTGCGAGCTCGCAGTACGCGAGTCTCTGGAACGAGATTGAGAAACTTCAGACGGAACGCGCGGCAATCTACGGTGACCAGAGTATGTATAACTTTGCCGGAATCGGTCGGTCGGTATTCTTCACGCTTGCCTCGAACTTAGTCGATTTCGCGAACCAGATGCGGCTCCCCGAAGAGCAGCGCAACCCACGCCTCAGGGGCGCGATGCTGGACACGACCAAAGCGCGCTTCTACCCTCCCGAGATCGATGTGGAACTGCAGAAGGCAATCCTCGCATTCCATCTCTCGTGGATGAAACAAAACGCCGGCGACGGCAATCAACAGCTCAGTGCGATCTTGAAAGGGCAAACGCCATCGGCCGCCGCGAACGCTCTTGTCAACTCGTCGCTCTTCACAAGCAAAGAGAAGGTGATGGCATTGCTCAACGGCAATCCCAATGACATTTATGGTTCAACCGATCCATTTATTTCATTTGTCGTTAACATGCAGGATCGCGCTCGGGTGGTTCGCGAGAAGGTCGCCGACATCTCCGCAAAAGAAGCTGCCCGCGTGCAGATGCTCGGGAAAGCGCTGTACGACGTCTACGGCACCTCCATCCCGCCCGACGCAACATTTACGCTGCGGGTTGCGGATGGCGTTGTGAAGAGTTATCCGTACAACGGCACTGTGGCGCCTCCGGTCACGACGTTCTATGGTATGTACGACCGCTATTATTCGTACGGCAAGCGCGAGCCCTGGATGCTACCCCTGCGATGGCAGAATCCGCCGCCGACGTTCGACCTGAGCACGCCAATGAATTTTGTTTCGACCAACGACATCATCGGCGGCAACTCGGGCAGCCCGATCGTGAACAAGAATCTCGAAATCGTCGGCCTCATCTTCGACGGCAACATCGAGAGCCTGCCGAACGACATCATTTACTCAGACGGTGTCGAGCGGGCCGTGTCCGTGCATTCAGCGGGCATCCTCGAAGCGCTCGAAGATATCTACAAAGCCGACCGGATTGTGAAGGAGATTCGGGCGGGGAAGATTCTGCAATGA